>CAYYBU010000158.1:0-6496 GCA_964469945.1 uncultured Planctomycetaceae bacterium | reverse complement strand
GAAAGCGGGGGCGTGTCCGCCGTGGTTCACGCGGCCGCTGTGGCGTACGGATTGGTTTTTCTCCACCCGTTCGAGGATGGCAACGGCCGGATTCACCGCTTCCTGATCCACAATATTCTTGCCCGCCGAGGTTTTACGCCCGTGGGGATCATATTTCCCGTATCGGTCTCCATGCTCAAGGACATTGCCGGCTACGACGCTTCGCTCGAGGCGTTCTCTCGGCCGTTGATGGCCCTGGTGGAATACGCGCTCGACGAAGAAGGCCGCATGACCGTCGAGAACGATACGGCCCGGTGGTATCGCTATATCGACATGACGCCCCAGGTGGAATCGCTCTTTCGCTTCATCGAGCGGACCATCCACGCAGAACTGGTCGAAGAGTTGGACTTTCTGACCAGCTATGACCGCACCAAGAAGGCCATTCAGGAGGTCGTGGACATGCCGGGCCGGCAGATCGACCTCTTCATCCGGGTTTGTCTGCAGAACAACGGTCGGCTTGCCGAGCGAAAGCGTGCCAGTCACTTCGACTTCCTTTCCGATGAGGAAGTAGCCCGCATGGAACAGGTAGTCCAGTCTGCCTGCGGCAGCGACGCAAGCGAGCGACCTTGAATTCCGTGAGGCATGGCGCGCCGTTCTGGCCTCGGCGACATCGTCATCGCGCTCGGTCTGCCATTCTGCCGCCGGCCCAACCACCACGCTGGTGGGGGGGCGCCCGACACGGTTTTCACTCCGTAAGACTTCGGCCAGACTACGCCTGATTTCTCTCGCCCCTTGTAACGCCCGTTACGCCTGTGTTAAGATTGGGGGATTTTAGAGACGCCCAAAGGGCCCCAGAGAGGTTAGGAGAATCCCGTGCCACGTCGTGATGATATTAAGAAAATTCTCTTGATCGGTTCCGGGCCCATCATTATCGGACAGGCCTGCGAGTTCGACTATTCCGGCACCCAGGCCTGCAAAGCCCTCCGCGAAGAGGGCTATGAGGTCGTGCTGGTCAACTCCAACCCGGCCACGATCATGACCGATCCGGAAATGGCCGACCGCACCTACATCGAGCCGCTCACCTGGGAGATCATCGCCAAGGTGATCGAGGCCGAACGGCCCGACGCCTTACTGCCCACCTTGGGGGGGCAGACGGGGCTGAACCTGGCCATGGATCTGGCCCACCACGGCGTGCTGGAAAAATACGGCGTGGAAATGATCGGCGCCAACGCCCAAGTGATCGCCAAGGCCGAGCATCGCGACAAGTTCAAACGGGCCATGGAACGGATCGGCCTGGAATGTTGCCGCGGCGAAACGGTCACCGATCTGGAAGGAGCCCGGCGGGTGGTGGCCCAAATCGGTCTGCCTTGCGTGGTGCGCCCCAGCTTCACCCTCGGCGGCACCGGCTCCAGCATCGCCTACAACCGCGCCGAATTCGACACCCTGATCGCCCACGGGCTGGAGGCTTCGCCCGTCCACCAGGTGCTGTTGGAAGAATCGGTGATCGGCTGGAAGGAATACGAGATGGAGGTGATGCGCGACGTGGACGACAACGTCGTCATCATCTGCTCGATCGAGAACTTCGATCCCATGGGCGTCCATACCGGCGATTCCATCACGGTGGCTCCCGCCCAGACGTTGACCGACAAGGAATACCAGCGCATGCGCGACGCCTCGATCGCCGTGATGCGCGAGATCGGTGTGGAGACGGGCGGATCGAACATCCAGTTCGCCATCGACCCCAAGACAGGCCGTATGGTGGTCATCGAGATGAATCCGCGCGTGAGCCGCTCCAGTGCGCTGGCCTCCAAGGCCACCGGTTTCCCCATTGCCAAGATCGCCGCCAAGCTGGCCGTAGGCTACCGCCTGCACGAGTTGCCCAACGACATCACCCGCGAGACCATGGCCTGCTTCGAGCCCACCATCGACTACGTGGTCACCAAGGTGCCGCGTTTCGCCTTCGAGAAATTTCCCGAGGCCGATAGCGTCCTGACCACGCAGATGAAAAGCGTCGGCGAGACGATGGCCATCGGGCGGACCTTCAAGGAATCGTTCCAGAAGGCCCTGCGGGGGCTGGAGGTGGGCAGCTTCGGCTTCGGTTGCGACGGCAAAGACCTCTGGGGCACCGCCGAGCAGCCCTCGGCGGAAGATGTGCGGGCCAAGCTGGCCATCCCCGGCGACCAGCGCGTATGGTACCTCCGCTACGCCATCAAGTACGGCATGTCGTTGGACGAGATCTACGAGTTGACCAACATCGACCCCTGGTTCCTGGAAAACCTCCAGGAGATCGTGGAGATGGAAGAGCGCCTGCGGGCCGCCGGCAGCCTGGCCAGCGTCGACGACGCGCTGTTGCGGCAGGCCAAGCAGTTCGGCTTCTCCGATCGGCAACTGGCGACGATCTGCTACACCACGGAGATGGAGGTCCGCGCCGAGCGGAAGCGCCGCGGCATCGTGGCCACCTTCAAGGCGGTCGACACCTGCGCGGCCGAGTTCGAGGCCTACACGCCCTATTACTATTCGACCTACGAGGACGAGGACGAGACGCCGCCCAGGCAGCCCGGGCAGCGGCGCGTAATCATCCTCGGCGGCGGGCCCAACCGCATCGGCCAGGGCATCGAGTTCGACTATTGCTGCTGCCATGCCAGCTTCGCGCTGCGCGAACTGGGCATCCAGTCCATCATGGTCAACTCCAATCCCGAGACGGTCAGCACCGACTACGACACCAGCGACCTGTTGTTTTTCGAGCCGCTGACCACCGAAGACGTGTTGAACATCTGCGATCGCATCCAGCCGGACGGCGTGATCGTGCAGTTCGGCGGGCAGACGCCGCTGAACCTGGCCCGGGCGCTCTCCAACGCCGGCGTGCCGATCATCGGCACCAGCGTGGACACCATCGAACAGGCCGAGGATCGGGAGAAGTTTGCCCAGGTGTTGGCGAAACTGGGGCTGAAGCAGCCCGCCAACGGCATCGCCCGCAACATGGCCCAGGCACGGGCCGTGGCCCAGCAGGTCGGCTTTCCCTCGCTGGTGCGGCCCAGTTTCGTGCTCGGCGGCCGGGCCATGGAGATCTGCTACGACGCCTCGCAGTTCGAGCGCTTCGTGGCGGCGGCCTTCGTGGTGGCCCAGGGGCAACCGGTGCTCATCGACCGCTTCCTCGAAGACGCCACCGAGGTCGACGTGGACGCCATCGCCGACGGCCAGCAGGTCATCGTCGCCGGCATCATGGAGCACATCGAAGAGGCGGGGGTCCACTCGGGCGATTCGGCCTGCGCCATTCCGCCCTACAGCCTGCCCGGCCCGGTCGTGTCCGAGATCCGCGAGGCCACCTGCCTGATGGCCCGGCAACTGCAAGTCAAGGGTCTGATGAACGTGCAGTATGCCGTCAAGCGCGAGCAGGGCCGCCCGGTGGTGTACGTGCTGGAGGTGAACCCGCGGGCCAGCCGCACCGTGCCCTTCGTCTCCAAGGCCACCGGCATGCCGCTGGCCAAGGCGGCCGCCAAGGTGATGGTGGGCGTGTCGCTGGCCGAACAGGGCTACACGCGCGAGCCGATCCCCAGCCACGTCTCCGTCAAGGAAGCCGTCTTCCCCTTCGTCAAGTTCGCCGGCGTCGACATCGTGCTGGGACCGGAGATGAAATCGACCGGCGAAGTGATGGGCGTCAGCGACCGCTTCTCCATCGCCTTTGCCAAGAGCCAGTTGGCCGCCGGCACGCTGCTGCCCACCGCGGGTAAGATTTTCATCAGCGTCGCCGACCGCGCCAAGGAGCACGTGGTCGGGCTGGCCAAGCGGCTGGAGAAAATGGGTTTTCAACTGTTGGCTACCCGCGGCACGGCGGAACGCCTGGAGGCTGCCGGCATACGCGTCCAACGGGTGATGAAGCTCAAGCAGGGCCGTCCCAATCTGTTGGACTACATGGCCAACGGCGATTTGCAATTGGTGATCAACACACCCAGCGGCAAGGGCGCCCGCACCGACGAGGGACACATCCGCGCGGCGGCCGTTTCTCACGGCATTCCCTGCATCACTACCATTCAGGCGGCCGACGCCGCCGTGCTGGCCATGGAGGCCCTGCGGCAGGAAGAGCTCACCGTGCAGGCCATCCAGGACCGCTTCCCGCAGTATGCGCACGTCCGCAAAGGGCCCGCGTCAGAATAAGTTGAGCAATTTTATGGAAGCAAAGGCAAACGACGCTGCGCTTGTTTGCCTTCCCATATTTGCTCAACTTATTCTGACGCGGGCCCAAACCGTGACCCAACGCCGACGATATCGTTTGCGATTCGGACTTCCATGGGGGCGCCCGATTGCCGACCCGCCCCTCTTGACCTTACAATGCATCTATGCCTTTTGCCCCAGCCGCCAACGCTCCCCAGCGTCGCCTGCCGATTCGATGCCTGCTCGGGCTGCTGCGCGCTTGCGCCAGCGTGCCCCTGGCCATGGCCGTGATGGTCGTGCTGGTGGCGGTGCTGGCGCTGGCCACTTGCCTGGAGCGTTGGTACGGCTCGGCGGCCGCCCGCTTCGGCATTTATGAAACCTGGTGGTTCACCGCGCTGGCGGTGCTGCTGGCGATCAATACGCTGGCCGCGCTGCTGGTCCGCTTCCCTTGGAAAAGGCGACTGACCGGCTTTCTGCTGACCCACGTCGGGTTGCTGGTGTTGCTGTTGGGATGCCTCTTGACCCGCTACGGCGGCATCGATGCCAACCTGCCGGTCTTTGAAGGCCAAGCCGCCTGGCGGGCCTTCCAGGAGTCGTATCACCTCGAGCTACTGGACCGGGCGGATAAAAAGGGACAGCCGGCCGCTGGAAAGGGGACAGTCCCATTTTCTGCGTCTCCGTCGGAGACGACGGACGAAAATCGGGACAGTCCCCGAGCTGCGGGCCGCGAGCCGATCCGCGTCGCCTTCACCCCCGGACCGTTCAACTGGGAGGATTACCAACAGCTCTCCTGGTTCCCCTGGTGCCTGGCGCATCGCGACCAGGGAGTGCTGTACGACCGCGACGGCATTCGCCTGGAAGTGCTCGACTACTACAGCGACTCGCAGCCGATATCGCTGCCCTGGCTCCAGTTGCGTGTCGGCCCGGGCGGCAGTTCGTCGGAGGGTCGCTCGCAACCGCATGCCACCGCCATGCCGATCGTCTTGAAAGTGCGGACCAGCAAGGACCCGCACGCCGCCGGCCGCCCCTTCGGCCTGGGCATGCGCAGCGATCTGCCCGGCGGGCAGCGCGTGGTCTTCTGGATGACCGGCAGCGCGGAGGAGACGGCCGCCTTCCGCGGTAGCCAGCCCGACGGCCCGCTGGGAGAGAAGGGACGCCTCGTGCTGCGCAGCGGCGGCCACGACTATCAGTTCGCCGTCGATCGGCTCAAGCCCAATTTGCGTCAACCCCTGGGCAGCAGCGGCCTGGAAATCGAATTGCTCCAGTTCGATCCGAGCTTCCTCAGCGTGCAACTGCTCGTTCACCACGGCAAGGAACCGCCGCAGCGGATGCTCCTGCTGGCCGACCTGCCCGAGTATAACGAGCAAGACGATCGCGACGGCGTGTTCGGGGCCTTCTGGTACGATGCCACGCGGAAACCCAGCGGCGACGGGCCCGGCGAAGAGCTCTTGCAAGAGGCGCGGCGGCCGCGGCTGGACATCTTGCAAGGCGCCGACCAGAAGCTCTATTTCCGTGCCTGGCAGGCGCCGAAGCTGATGGCCGCCGGCGCCATGCCGACCGCGGGCCAGAGGTTGGTCGCTTTCAAGGGCACCGCGGCGGCCACCGAACTGCAGGTCGAGCGATTCATCGCTTCGCCCCGGCCCGACACCATGCCCATGCCGGCGCCGTTTTCCAAAATGAAAGCCGACGGGCCGCAGCAGCGGCAAGCGCGCGTCCGCTTGACGATCGATGGCGCCGCGGAGGAATTCTGGTTGGGGGCCACGCCTTCGGACCCCTTGGAGTCGCCGCCGGCCAATGTGCAGAAGATCTGCGGCGGCCAAGGCCGGCAGGTCGCCGTCAGCTTGCAGCCCGATGCGATCGACCTGGGCGTGCAGATCTATTTGCGCAAGTTTCGCCGCAAGCTGGATCCCGGCACCAGCCAGGCGGCGTACTATTCCAGCCTCGTCGATTTTCTCGACCGCGACGATCCCGAACGCCGCTTGCGGAGCGAGGTGTTGGTGACGATGAACGGGCCGGTCGATTTCGCCGATCCGCGCTCGGGCCGCTCCTATCGCCTCTTTCAGACCAGCTTCCAGGGGCCCTTGCAGCCCGAGCGGCTCGATCTGCCCTGGAACGGTCCCGTGGACCCGCCGCCGCGATTGTTCCTCTCCTATCTGACGGTCAACGCCGATCCGGGACGCGGCCTCAAATACGCCGGCTGCCTGATCCTGGTCGCCGGCATCTTTTGCCGCTTTTTCCTCCGTGGAACGGCGCGTGCCGCGACCACGCAGGGCGCGCTGCCCGACTCGTCCAGCAGTGCGGAATCGCCGCGGAATTCAGCACTGCTGGACAAGCCAGCAGTGGCACCCCTTCGTCCCGCGTTGCT
>CAYYBU010000157.1:0-6506 GCA_964469945.1 uncultured Planctomycetaceae bacterium | reverse complement strand
CGTACCGCTATTCGCTCTGGTTCCTCGTTTCCCTGATCGCCAAACCCGACCGTAATGATCCGCCGCAAGATCATTCGTGAAAGGAGTAATCCAATGGTACAATCCCCGCTCTCCGCCAGACACGGGCACGATGCCTGCCAGCCCGCGCTACCGTTGCGCGTCGGCGCCGAACCGGCATGGTCGGCATGGCGGGATGAATATCTGCTGGCCGAATACGTGCGGAAGGAAACCCGCGCAGCCTTCGAGGAGCTCGTCCATCGCTACCAGCGGCCGTTGTACAGCTACCTGCACCGCTACCTGGGCGATGCCGGCCTGGCGGAAGACGCCTTCCAGGTCACTTTTCTCGAAGTCCATCTCCGCTGCCGCGAGTTCGACCCCTGCCGGCAGTTTCGGCCCTGGGTCTACCGCATTGCCACCACGCGGGCGATCGATCTGCTGCGGCGAAACCGCCGGCATAACCTGCTCAGTCTCGACGCTGGATGGCAGAACGGGGCTCTCGGGGGCGACGCCCGGTCGACCGATGACCTGCTGGACGCGCAGGCTCAGACCCCGCTGGAGCAATTAGAGAGCAGCGAGAACCGGCAACGGCTCAGGTTGCTGGTCGATGCGCTGCCGGCACGGCTGAGAAGTGCCCTGGTGCTGGTCATGATTCGCGGTCTTGCCTACCACGAGGCCGCCGAAACGTTGGGGATTCCTCTCGGCACCGTGAAGAGCCGCGTGCATCATGCGATTCTCCAACTCCGGAAAATCGCCCTTGTCGCGGCGTGACGTTTTCATTCCAGGCCGTACGCTTTGCACGGCGACCTTAGGCAAGAAAGTACATCGTGAGCACCAATACGTCGCAATTCCGCAAGTTCGACTCCCCGGACGAGCCTCTGCGCATCTACTTGATGCAAATCGCCAAGACACCTTTGCTCGACCGCGGGGAGGAAGTGTGCATTGCCCGGCAGATCGAGCGGGCGCGCCGTCGATTTCGGCACGCGGTATTGGCCACGGACCATGTTCTGCGGTCGGTCGCGACCTTGTTGCAGGGCGTGCAAGACGGTCATTACCGGCTTGACCGCTTGCTGGATGTCTCGTCCCGAGAGCACGCGGCGAGACGGCGGTTGGCCGGCGCCCTGGGCCCCAACCTGCATACGCTCCGGCACCTCATCGAACGCAATGGCCGCGACTACGCCGCGGCGATCCGCAGTCGCCGGTCGCCGGAGCAACGCCGGTCGGCCTGGCGCCGCCTGCTTGCCCGCCGCCGGCGCGCGGTGCGGTTGATCGAGGAGTTGGAACTGCGCATGCCATGCGTGCAAACCGCTTTCGAGAAGCTCAAAACGATCTCCGTCCGCATGGACGAGTTGCATGCGCAGCTTGCCGCGATTGATGGCCGCGCCGATGCCGAGACGGACCGGGCCAGGCTGCGCAAGGAACTCTGCCGCCTGATGAGGACCACGCGGGAGAGCCCGGCCACGCTCCGCCGCGCCGTCGCCCGGGCAGCCGCCTTGCTGGCCGAGTATCAGGCCGCCCGACGCCGCTTCGCCGTCGGCAACTTGCGGCTGGTCGTCTCCATCGCCAAACGGTATTGCGATCGAGGCATGAGCTTCCTCGACCTCATCCAGGAGGGCAACGCGGGCTTGATGCGGGCGATCGACAAGTTCGACTGGCGCCGCGGGTTCAAGTTCTCCACGTTTGCGACCTGGTGGATCCGCCAAGCCATGATCCGCGCCGTGGACGAGCAGAGCCGCACCATTCGACTGCCGGTCCACGTGGCCCAGACCGTGGCCAAGGTTCGTGCGGCGTATGGCGGTCTGCTCCGCAAATATGGGACGGAGCCCCGCATGGAAGAAACGGCGGCGGTGCTCCACATGCCGATGGCCGAACTGGCTTTCATCCGACGGCTGGACCGGGAACCGCTCTCGCTGGATCAGTCCTGCCAAGACGCCGCCGCCGTTCTCGGCGAGTCCCTCAAGGATCGCCGCGCGCACGATCCGCTGGCGGACATGAACCACAAGATGCTCCAGTCCCGCCTCGCCCACGTGCTCGAGAGCCTCGACTATCGCGAGCGCGAGATCCTGCGGCTCCGCTATGGACTGGCCGACGGATACGATCACACGCTCGACGAGGTGGGCCGGGTCTTCGCCATCACCAGAGAGCGGGTGCGGCAGATCGAGCACGAGGCCCTGCGAACCTTGCGGCAGCCGGCTTGTGCGCGCAAACTCTCGGGCTTCCTGGATGATCGCGCCTTCGAGCCGCCGTCGGAATGCGTTTGGAAGACGCCGCGGACGGCGGACTGTCCCGATGTTTGTGGCAGGAGGCCACGAAAATGGGACTGTCCCCTTCAGTCGCACGATTGACACAGGAGGCCGTAAAGTCCCCGGACGGAGGGCAATCCGCGATCGGCCCGCGGATGGTGCGCAACGACGTGAGGTCAACGGGTTGAGGGCGTGAGGGTTCCCAAGACCCGAGCCCTATCGCACGCCGGCCAAGGTCGTCAGTTTCACGCAGGCCACCCGACACGTGGCCTCGGCCTGCACGACCGCCGCCTCGGCCTTCATCACCTCGCCGGCGGTGCGGATGATTTCGTCCGGCGTCTTGGCCTGCTGCTGGGCCTCCTTGCGCACCTGCGCCATTTCCTCGGCCGTCTGGAGCGCTGCCTGGGCCTCGACGAACTCTCGATAGGCCTTCTGGGCCTTCAGCCGCACCTCGTCGCGGGTCTGGCACGCCTTCTGCCGGGCCATGGCCACTACCGTCTCGGCCTGAAGAATGGCGTGCTTTCGTTTGCCTCCCTCGAAAATCGGGTAGTTCACCGTCAGCGCCGCATAACTGATGTCGTTCTGAATCGCGTTGAACCCGTTCTGGTTCATGTAGCCGCCGATGACGGCGACGTCGGGCAGATAGTCGACCTTCGCCACGCTCAAGGCCGCCTCGGCCTTCAGGGCGGTTTGATCGGCCTGAAACACGTCCGGGCTGGACGCCAGGGCCAACTCGGTCGCTTGTTCCGCCGAGGCGACGGCCGGCGCCAGCGGGGGCAAATCGGCCAGTTCCCAGCGGGTCGTCAGCGGCACGTCGAGCAAGGAGTTGAGTTGCTCGGCCAGTTCGCAGGCCTGGCTGGAGACGGCCTGGATGGCTTGCTTGGCTTCCACGCCGGCGATCCGCGCCTCGGACGTTTGCAACAGGGCCGGAGGCATCCGCCCGGCTGCGGCGGCCGCCGCCCGCGCGCCGGCAAGAATCTTGTCGGCCGCCAGCAGGCCACAATAGAGTTGCTCCACGCCGCTGGCAATCGCCTGGTCGGCCTGGTGGGCCTGCGAACGGGCGATTTGCTCGTCGGCCTCGGTCACTTTGACGCCCTGGTGGACCTTGAGCAAGGCGGTAATCGGCTGCACGGCCGTCACCGAGGTCACGCCGAAGTCTTGACTGAAGACATTGACCGAGATGGGACTCAAGCTGGGCAACTTGGCGGGAACCAACACCTTTCCCAGCGGTTGGTCGAAGGCGAAGCCGGTGAAGTTGGCGAAGATTTTCGGGTAGTAGTCCGCCTCCATCACATAGATGGCTTCCTGTTTCGCCTGGATATTCATCAGCGCCAGGCTTCGCAGCCGGCTGTTGGCCAGCGCCCGCTGCTGGGCCTCTTCGAGCGTGAGGCGGTACGCGCCCGGTTGTACGGCGACGGTCGAAGGGCCGTTTTCCCTGGGCTCTTGGGCCGCGACGCCAGCCGGCCTGGCCACGGACAGCAGCAGGAGGGTCGCCCCGATCATGACGTGCCGATACCGCGTCTGCATGGCCCTGTTCTCCTCGTAATGCTGTTTTGCCACCCCGCCCTACTCCGTACTCATCACGCTCCGCGTAATGTTTTTCCTCTCGCGGAGCGAGAGGAGTACGGGGAAAAGGGGATTGTCCAAGAAAGTCGCATGTTCCGACAATGACCCTTGTGAGTAACTATCGGGTTTTGCGGCGCAGGACTATCGGAAGGCGTGGCAACCCACAAGCCTTTTGGGAGGGATGGGTGCGCTGTTTGTGGATTGGGGAATCTGTAGCGACGCGAGTCATGTAGGCGCAGGGTGGGACGAGCGGTGCGAAGGCCCACCCTGCAAGTTCCCCACCGTTCCGCTATACTCGTCAACATGGGCGATACGTGCAAATCCCGTCACCGCTGGTTCCATCTCACGCCGGGCCATCTCCTCGTCGGCCTGCTGGCCGTGGAGGGCCTCCTGCTGCTTTCCGAGCGCTTCCACTGGTTTCCCTTCAACCAGTATAAGGGCTGGACCGTGCTGATCGCCGTGGCCAGCGTCGTCGCGGCGATGCTGCTGATGTTCCTCTGGTTCGTCGCCGCCCTGCTGTTTCGCTGGCGGTTCCAATTCAGCATCCGCTCGCTGCTGGTACTGACCATTGCGGTCGCCATTCCATGCAGTTGGCTGGCTGTGGAGTTGAAGAGGGCGAAGCGGCAGCAGGCCGCAATCCGGGAGCTCGAAGAGGAAGGCGGCTACTGGACCATCGCTATCTACGAAGAGCCCAAACCAGGCAGCCCCATTGCGTTTCCAGAGCCACCGGGACCAACGTGGCTGCGGAAACTCCTGCCGGAACGGCTGGGGGACGATTTCTTCACGGACGTTGTTCGTGTGAGTCTCCTTGGCCAACAAATCGAAGACCTTGGATTTGAGCACCTCAAAGAGCTGCCCCAATTGTATTCCTTGGACCGCGGCCTCACGCAGGTCACCGACGCAGGTGTGGAGAAGCTTCAAAAGGCTTTGCCAAATTGCGCGATCGATTACTAGCCTGACCGCATCGCCTTCGTTGCGTAGCGACGAAGACCGCCCGCGACGAAAGAAGCCGCCTCCACGCCATCTTAGCTCCTGCCACAGCGCCGGCATAGGAGGCTACGACACACCCGCTCGGGCCCTTCGCGCAACGGCGGTCGATTGCCCTGGCTTTCCAGATGCACGCGACGGGCGCTGTGGCCTGACATCGGATCGGCCATAAGACCAGCCATTTCCGGGGCCAAAGGCCAGCAACCTGTGATTGGGCATGAAAAGCTCCCAATAGGGAACGTCGTAGCGGCGATCTCTCGCGATTGGCGTCACCAGAAGACGCCGCTTGCCGGTAAAGTAGATGGTGAGGGCGCCATCAGGCAGACTGATCGCCACGTTGGTGACCGTGGCGCCCTCAAGTTCCTTGATCTGCAGCACGAGTTCTTCTTCACGGTGATTCTCTGAAGATACCGAGCCTTCAGGGATGACGAGGTGCCAGGGCGTCCCACAGCTTCCGAATATCCAAGCCCCCTTGCTCTCACCCGCCAGGTTCGGGTTCTCACGAGGGATGTGTGCCCCGAAGTGGAGGTGTAGTTCACCGCCATAACCAAATGCGGCCTTCCAACACTTCTTCCCCCTTAAGCCTTCCACGAGGCCGTAAAGCTGCGCAAACCGCATGGTCTTGATGAGGTGTGAAAAGGAGATTTTCTTCGTTGCCATATCCTTATATTTCCCCCCGGAATTCGTCGAGAATGTCCTTCAACTCGGCCAAAGTAAAATCGCCGTTCTTCGCTTAGCCCTTCTCGCCGGACTCTTTCCGGCCGTGCAGATACGCGCTGAATTCATATCTTTCTTCATCGGACATTGCGTTCCTGCGGCAAAAACTGCGAAAGCGTTTGATATCATCTTTCATGGCAGTTATGGCCGGGAGGCGATGCGCTC
This sequence comes from uncultured Planctomycetaceae bacterium, assembly GCA_964469945.1. Classification (GTDB taxonomy): domain Bacteria; phylum Planctomycetota; class Planctomycetia; order Pirellulales; family Thermoguttaceae; genus CAYYBU01. The sequence goes on along the minus strand of CAYYBU010000157.1, from coordinate 831 downwards.
ATTCCTTTTCCGTCCCCGGCTTCGCCGCCGGCTTTTCCCGCTCGTGACGCGAGGGGCCGAAACCGGGCGGGCCGTGATGGTGGCCCAGTTCGCGGGCCTTGGCGGCCGCCTCGTCGGCCTGCGACGCTTCCCCTATGTCTCGCAACACCTTGGCCAGCAAACCGTACTGCATCGCCAGTATGGCGTGCTGGTGCCGCACTTCGCCGGACGATTCGGGCATTTGCTTCGCGTTGACAATCGCCTCTTCCAGGCTCGCCCGCGCCTTGGGCAATTCCCCGCGGTCCACCTGCACCTGGGCCAACTGGTGCAGCGAGCGCGCGAGAAAGAACCGATAGGCCGCCACGACCTTGAACTCCGTCGCCAGTTGCTTCTCCAACGCCACGGCCTTGAGCAGATCGTCCTCGGCCTCGGCCGGCGCCGCGGGCGAAACCTCGGCACAACGGTCGTAGCACCGCGCCAGCAACGCCCGGTACTGCGGCACCGTCGGATAGCGGGCCACCAGATCCTTGCCGATCTCCACGGCGCGGACCAGTTGTTCTTTGTTCACCTCCGCAGAAAAGGGGTCAGAATGATTTAATAAATCGTTCTGACCCCTTTTCTGCGGCCGCGGCGCGGGCATCGCATAGGTGTCGGCCAATTCGTAGCGGTAGTCGGGGTTCTCCGGCGCCTTGGCAATCAGTTCCTCCAGGATGCTGGTGGCCAACTGCCGGGCCTGATTGGCCTCTTCCTGGCGGCCGCCGAAACTGGCAAGCACGTAGCGGTCGCGCTGGCTGCGGGCCACCGCCAGGCGGTAACTGGGATTGTCCGGCGTTTCGGCGGTCAGCTTTGCCA
>CAYYBU010000156.1:0-6509 GCA_964469945.1 uncultured Planctomycetaceae bacterium | reverse complement strand
GCGTCTCTCGCCCGCAAGGACGGCACTAATTCCGGCCGCCTCTGATAGTCACCACCGACCTTCCATCGCGTTTTCCCCGTGCAGGCCGTCCGCCATCCAGCCGAAGCTGAACTGCCACCCGCTCTTGTCCGCACGAAACCGCGGGACGTCGCCGCCCGGCCAGAATCCGACGCTCGGCGGCTCGGCAACAGTGCATGCCAAGTTGGCGGACACTACTTGATCGGAGGGGCTCCGCTCGCGGGGCCGCGAATTGGTGTCCGGCCCGACGATGAGGTCCCAGCGACCAGCCGCCTTGCGAGATTCCTGCAGAAGCAACCGGTCCTCATTTCCTGGCGACGTCACCCCGCCGATCGTTCTCGTTTTTCCCTTGTCCACGTCGCAGGCGCAGACATCCGTGCCATTCTCAGCCATGTAGTAAAGCGTCACGCCTTTGGGCAGCGAAATCGCCGCTGGGGGAACGACCGCCAAGTCGGTATAGAGCGACGTTCCGCTGGCCGCCCAATACCAGCCGAAGAGGACCAGGTAACTGGCCGACTGTGCGACCAGCGAACCCCAAATGCTTTTGCGGAACCAGCCCTTGGTTTTGCAGACGATAAAGCAAAGGGCAATGAACGGCCACTCCAACAAGAGAGTGAGGAAGTAGCTGACGGCGACCATGCCCCAAAGCCACCGCCAAGCGTTGTAGAGATCCAAGGGCAGGGACTCGGCAATCCGCGAAAGGAGAAACGCCCCGCCGAACCAGGCCGAGAAGTAGTTGGCGGCAATCATGATAGCGACGCAGGGGACTTTCCCCAGCCGGAAGAGCAGGGCAAGGAGCAGGCCCTCGCCGATGCCGATGACGACATTGCCAAGCAGAAGGTGAAACGCGCCCGCCCACATGAGCGGCGTCCCCGCATCCGCATAGGCTACGGCGGGGGAGAGCGCCAGCACGATCACCGCCAGATAGAATTCTGCCTTAGGTCGCATCATCGTGTTCCTGGAGCACTCATGTCCTATCCGGATAGCCGGTGATTCCGCTCGCTCAAAACCGCGGCTTTGCCGGCCGGGACAGGCACCCCTCCCATTTTGGCAGATCAGGCCGGTTGGGGATACGGGTGCCTCCTTCGGCGTCCCCTAAATAGAGTTTCGTGATTCCAGGACGCTCGCAACCGAACCGTGTAGGGAACGCCCTCCGCGGCGTTCCGTTTCGCCAGCAGCGCCCGGAACGCCACAGAGGGCGTTCCCTACAGAGATTTCTCCTGGAATCACGAAACTCTATTTAGCTTGCCCTCTCCCGCGCGGCGGACGCTCTCATTGACGCAAATCACCGCAATCTTTACATTGGATGATCTGACAATGCAATCCCCTCTCTACCGCAGAAAGAGGGGATTTTCCCCTACACCGCCCCCTCAGGATTTGCCAGCGACGAGTGTAACTATGGCCGACGCGACCCAGACCATCGAGCAGCTTTCCATCAATACCATTCGCACCCTCTCCATGGATGCCGTCCAGGCGGCCAACAGCGGGCATCCGGGCACGCCCATGGCCTTGGCCCCGGCGGCCTACCTGCTGTTCAACGAAGTGCTGCGCTACGATCCGGCCGGGCCCCATTGGCCCAATCGCGATCGTTTCGTGCTCTCCTGCGGCCATGCCTCGATGCTGCTGTACTCCGTGCTGCACCTCAGCGAGGTGCGGCAGAGCGACGGCCAAACGGGGCCGGCCGCCGAGCTGGCTGTGCCGCTGGACGATATCCGCCGCTTCCGCCAACTCGATAGTCGCTGCCCCGGCCATCCGGAATACGGCCATACCACGGGTGTGGAAACCACCACCGGCCCGCTCGGGCAAGGCGTGGCCAACAGCGTGGGCATGGCCATCGCCGCCCGCTGGCTGGCCAGCCGCTACAACCGGCCCGGTTTCGAGCTGTTCGACTTCAACACCTACGCGATGTGCAGCGACGGCGATTTGATGGAAGGCGTCTCCGCCGAAGCGGCTTCGCTGGCCGGTCATTTGAAGCTCTCCAACCTCTGCTGGATCTACGACGACAACCACATCACCATCGAAGGCAAGACGTCCCTGAGTTTCAGCGAGGATGTGGCCCTGCGCTTCACCGCCTATGGCTGGAACGTACTCAAGGTCGCCGACGTCAACGATTTGCCGGCCCTGCGGCAGGCCATCCAGACGTTCCGGCAGACGGCCGATCGGCCCACGCTGGTGATCGTGCGCAGCATCATCGCCTGGGGGGCGCCGAACAAGCAGAACACGCACGGCGCGCACGGGGCGCCGCTGGGTGAAGCGGAAATCCGCCTCACGAAGGCCGCTTATGGCTGGCCGGAGGACGAGCATTTTTACGTTCCCGAAGAGGTTCGCGTCCACTTCCGCGAGAACATCGGCGCCCGCGGCCGCTGTCTCCGTCAGGCATGGGAAGCGAACTTCGCCCAATATAAGCAACAGTATGCGGCCCAGGCCGAACAGTTGGAGCAGTTGCTCTCCGGCAAGCTGCCGGCCGACTGGGACGCCGAGATGACGCCGTTCCCCGCCGACGCCAAGGGCATGGCCAGCCGAGCCTCCTCCGGCAAGGTGCTCAACCAGGTGGCCAAACGCGTGCCGTGGCTGCTGGGCGGTTCGGCCGATCTGGCCCCCTCGACGTTGACCCTGCTGCAAGGCGAGGGCGATTTCCTCGCCGGCAGTTACGGCGGCCGCAACTTCCATTTCGGCATCCGCGAACACGCCATGGGTGCCATCTGCAACGGCATGGCGCTATGCGGCCTGCGGTCCTACGGGGCCACCTTCTTCGTCTTCAGCGACTACATGCGGCCGCCCATCCGCCTGGCCGCCATCATGGGCCTGCCCGCGCTGTTTATCTACACTCACGATTCCATCGGCGTGGGCGAAGACGGCCCGACCCATCAGCCGGTCGAGCAGATCGCGGCGTTGCGGGCGATTCCCAACCTGGTGGTGCTGCGTCCCGGCGATGCCAACGAAGTGTCCGAGGCTTACAAGGCGGTGCTGAAGCTCGGCCATCAGCCGGCCGCGCTGGTGCTGACGCGGCAGAACCTGCCCACGCTGGATCGCGCGAAGTACGCCCCGGCCAGCGGCACACAGCGGGGCGGTTACGTGTTGGCCGACGCCGCCGACGGCAAGCCGCAGGTGATTCTCATCGGCACCGGCAGCGAGTTGGCCCTCTGCGCGGCGGCCTATGAAAAGCTCACCGCCGAAGGGATCCGCGCCCGCGTGGTGAGCCTGCCGAGTTGGGAACTGTTCGAGGCCCAGCCGGCCGAGTATCGCCGCGCGGTGTTGCCGCCGGAGGTGACCGCCCGGGTGGCCGTCGAGCTGGGCATCGAGCAGGGCTGGTCGCAGTACGTCGGCCCCGGCGGCCGTTTCCTCGGCATGAACGGTTTCGGCGCCTCCGGCCCGGCCGAGGTGTTGATGAAGCACTTCGGTTTCACCGTCGAGCACGTGGTGGCCGCGGCCAAGGAAGTGCTGCGGGGGTGAATTGCTGCGGCAACAGCGGGAGGGACCATGAACAAGGATTACCTTCTGGATAGCCTTGATGGGTTGAAGGCACTCGTTTTCCGGTTGTTGCCACCCGGTATCGCGGGATCGATCGCATGCGTTCCAATGACAACAGATGGGCCCTGGACCGACGTCGAGAAGGCGATGTTCGAGGCGGCAATCGGAATTCCGGGCGAGCGGACCTACTGGACGCCAGGGGATTTCGTGAACGTGCCCTCTTCACACAACCCTGGTCTGCGGTCCAGGTGGGTCGGTTCAGTGGCGGCAATCAATCATCGGTACTTATTTCTCGACGCCGACACGGGGTTCTACACGCACCACAATGGTGAATCCGAGAAGAAGGTCTTGACTAGCGAACTCGCCGTAATGCTTCGCAGTCGAGAGGCACTGATCGTTTACAGACATCAGTACTGGCCAAGCCCCAAGCCCGACGACGTTCCGAGCCACGTGTACCCGTATGTGTGGCACGGGCTGCGCATGCTGCGAGATGCGGATTTCGCCGCGGTCGCCTACCAGTCGCAAGCTGCGAGCTTCTTCTTTGTCGCCAAGCAGGAAACAGGGATCGATCCTTTCCTGGCCGGTCTTCGGCTTGCATTTTCCGGTGTATCCGACAAAGTGGTCAAGAAACGACTGGTGTGTTTCGACGCCCTGGCATGATTGCCTCAACGGCCATTGCCGGGTGGAAGAGTGAGCAGGGATGTGTCAGACCCGCTGTAGTTCGCTAAACGGGATGCTTCGCCCCTCGATGCCATGTTCGCATTCCATGGCTTCGGCGTAGCCGATACGGCGACTCAGCGTGAACGGACGATCCTCGTAGGCTGCCAGCAGGAGCGCGGCGATGGAGACGCTTCTCACGGCTGCCGCGTCGGATCGAGAAGAAATCGCCAAGCCGGCAAGGCCGAGTTTTCCAATGATGGCAGCCACGCCCTTGATCTGGAAGCCGATAGGGCGGTTGTCTACTGCGGAGCGATAGATGGTCAAAAGCTCGTCGATTCTGTCGGCAACGCTCGCCTCGTCGGCCATCTTGTAGACAAGGCAGTCCCCGTCCGCGTTATACCAGGGCTGCGCGGAAAAAGTCGGCTGGCTCCCGATCGCGTCGGCTAGGAAATGTCTCTCGGCCATGTCAATCCTCTATATCTGGTGCGCCAGTTTATGGGGCAAAGAAGGTCGTCGTCAGCAACAAATTCGGCTCGGCATTCATAGACACGCATGAGTGGATTCACGTAGACGGCGAATACTCGGTCCTTCGGAAATGGCACCTCGATTCGTTCTCGAATAAACCACATTTGTGGTCGTCCCGTGTAGCACCATCCGCCCTCGTTGAACTCGCGAACGCCGAAAAAAATGCGGTCGGTATTCTCCAAAACGCAACGGGCCGCCCGAAGATTTTCAAAATCTACCGACGAATGCTTGTAGAGCCCAAGCGTATAGCCGGCGGGGAAGATCACGTCGATCCTTGGCCCGTTTGGATTCTGCGGATCAATGGCTTGGCAAACGTAATCGGCTGCCACCACCCCTCCAGCGGTATATTGTATTCAATCTGGAACCACCCGACAAGCGTGATTCTAATCAACTGCCGCCAGTTCATCAAGCAAGCCATGGAAGATCGCGCGGTGACGATGGCTACCAAAGTTCTTCACCGCTGGAGAATCTTCGCGTGCGCCACGCGCCGTTGCCAGGTGTGAAAGCCGGCGGCTTGATAGATCCGTCGCGCCGGACCGTTGGCGGCGTCCACGCACAGCACCAGCCGACTGCGGCCCGCTTGGCGACACAGCCACTGCGCGTGGCGCACCACCTGGATCCCCCAGCCCCGTCCGCGACGCTCCGGCCGCAATCCCATGTAGCCCAATTCCTGCTGGTCGCGGTCCGGATAATCGGCCAGCAACAAGCAGCCCACGTCATACTGCTGGTGCCGCACCACGAGCCACCGCCGCGGATCGAACACGCCGGCGGCGCGGTAACCGGCCAGCACGTCGTCGATCGCCCGCGCGGCAGTCCAATAGGGACAGTCAAGCGTTTGCTGGTAGGTGGCCTGGAGAATGGCCGCCAGCCGGGCGTGGGTGGCCGGTTCATAGGGTACGAATTCCAGCCCGCCGTCGGGACACTCGGTCGGAAAATCGTGCTCCGGGCTGAACATGTATTCCAGGGTGGCGATCCGGGCAAAGCCGCCGCGTGCCAACAGATCCATCTCCGCCTGCTGGGTCTCGAAGAGCAGCGAAAGGGCGATTTGCACGTCGCGGGCCTGAAGCGCGCGGCAGAGCGCCTCCAGTAGCGGCAAGGCCATCGAGGTCGATGCACCGGGCGCACTGCGAGGCAGCCAGAGGCCGGCCACGCGCCCCGGTTGAAGCTGGCCCCAGGTGACGGCCACGATCCGCCCCCCGCAGCGGGCGGCCAGGAAGGTATCCCAGGTTGCCGAGTCGGCCGGCGTTTGCAGCAGTTCGGCAATCTGCCGCCGGCGATCTTCCCCCTCCCAGTCGCCAAGGAGCAACTCCAACGCCGCGGCGCGCTCCGCGGGGGCCACGGGGCCGATTTCGAGGGATGGAGGGACCGCACTTTGCATTCCTACAGGATATCGCGCGCGACCGAAGGGGACAGTCCCATTTTCGTGGCCTCCTGCCACAAAAATCGGGACAGTCCCCAAACCGCGAATCCCCCCGATTGATATTGTGTAATCTATTTGACCGGAACGTGGAAACCACGTACAATATACCCCTGGAGGGGCAGACGGGGGTAGGGCACGTTCATGACGAGGGTTACCGAGAAACGCCGGCTTCTGCGGATCGAAGCGTTGGAACAGCGGGCCCTGCTCAGCGCCATCGCGGTCTTCGATCACATTATCCACTACCCGATCGTGCTGCCCCAATCCGGGCCTCCGTTAGGCGCGTTAACCCCATCCCAAATCCAATCGGCCTATGGTATTGACGCGTTCAGCGGCGGCGCCGGCAGCGGCCAGACCATCGCCATCATTGACGCCTACAACGATCCGAATATCGTCAGCGACGCGGCGGTGTTCAACA
>CAYYBU010000155.1:0-6554 GCA_964469945.1 uncultured Planctomycetaceae bacterium | reverse complement strand
GCGAGACCGCGCGCGACGTTGATATTCGACGCTCGTAAGGCTCTTTGAAAATTTGCAAGAAACCGGCTCATCCCCGCCGATCCGCGTTCATCGGCCGTTCCATGTCTTCCGTTTTCCGGCGACCGCTGCACGAGAAACAAATGACCGAGAAGGGGAGGGGGCAAAGCGGAAAAACCGCCCTTCTGTTGACCAACATGTTTTCCGCGAAAGTGTTCCGAGCGGCGCGCCGCTCGACAGGCGGGCCAAAGGCCCAGCCCGTCGCCCAGCCAAGGGCGAAGCCCTGGAAGAGGCTATGCCGTGGCCGGCACCAGCACCCTGGTGGCTGGCAACTACGCTCACGCCGCCGTGGATAACTGCGTGACCCGGACGAAGATTTCCGACGGCTCGGTGACGCTCTGCACCCGGGACCACCGCAACCGGCAGCGCGCGCTGGTGCAGGCCCGGGCACCCCAACCCCCTGCTAAAATATCACACTTACCGGAGTGGGGAGTCGGCAGCATCGGAGGCCAACTCTGGTCGAAGATTCCCCTCACCCTAACCCTCTCCCGGAGGGAGAGGGGACCTAGTGCCAAATCCCCAAATCCCCGGCCCCCGGCCGCACCTCCAGCAACGGACCGCCCGCAGGGAGTGATTGCGTAGTGTGCCGCGAAGGCATAAAATATTCCGATTCCGGGACGCAGTGAAACTTTGCGGACCCCGACAGATCGGTTCCCCCTGCGCGTCAAAACCAACCGAAGCGATTGTAGGGGCGCTACGGCCCTTCATGGACGCCACTGAGACCTTTGCCGGGGAACGCGTTCGGCTTGCCACTGGAGGCTCTCGGGGCTGGTCGGTTCCGGCGTATTCCCTGTGAACGGCTCGATTAATTAGCGGGAGTTGGAAGCGTGATGCACTTGGATTATTTGCCCGGAAGGTTCTTCGGTCCCTCGACGGTGGTGGAAGTGGTGCGGCATCGTGTTCGCTGCCAAGCCCAGGACACCGCATTCACCTACCTCGTCGACGGCGAGCAGGAGCAAGTCGACGTGAGCTATGAGGAGTTGGACCGCCAAGCGCGAGCGATTGGCGCCTGGCTGGAATCCTTGGGCCTGGGGGGGCAGCGGGCGCTGTTGCTCTATCCGGCCGGGTTGGAATTCATCGCCGCCTTTATCGGCTGCCTCTATGCGGGGGTGGTCGCCGTGCCGGTCTATCCGCCGCGCCGTAACCGTTCGATGAACCGCATTCAGGCGATTGCCGACGATGCCGAGGCCAAGGTCGCCTTGACCACCGACACGGTCTTGAGCCGCATCGAGGCCATTATCGACGAGACTCCCCACCTGAAGGAACTCGCCTGGCTGGACACCTGCCATGTGCCGGCAGGCTTGGACCAGCAGTGGCAGATGCCCGACATCCACGGCGATACGCTGGCCTTCCTGCAATACACCTCAGGCTCGACCGGGACACCCAAGGGGGTCGTGCTCACCCACGCCAATCTGGTGCATAATTCGGCCCTGATTGCCCACGCCTTCGAGCACACGCGCTCGGGCACGGGCGTGTTTTGGCTGCCCAGCTATCACGACATGGGGCTGATTGGCGGCATCCTGCAGCCGCTGTACATCGGCCGCCCCAACGTGCTGATGTCGCCGATGACGTTTCTGCAAAAGCCCTATCGCTGGCTGTCGGCCATTTCCCGTTTCCGCGGCAGCAGCAGCGGGGGGCCGAATTTCGCCTACGATTTGTGCGTGCGGAAGATTACCCCCGAACAGCGGAAAACGCTCGACCTGAGCAGTTGGAAAGTGGCCTTCAACGGCGCCGAACCGGTCCGCGCGGAAACGCTGGATCGCTTCGCCGAGATGTTCGAGCCCTGCGGTTTCCGCCGAGAAGCGTTCTACCCGTGTTATGGGTTGGCCGAGGCCACGCTGCTGGTTTCCGGAGGCTATACCTCGCGGCCGCCGGTAGTGCGCAACTTCGACGCCCGGGCGCTCTCCAGCGGCCGTGCGGTTCAGAGCAAGCCGGGCGAGGCGGGGGCCCACACGCTCGTCGGTTGCGGCGAAAACTTGCCCGACCAGAAGATCGTCATCGCCGACCCCGAGCAGATGACGTGTTGCCCCCAGGGGCAGATCGGCGAGATTTGGGTCCACGGCCCTAGCATGGCCCAAGGCTATTGGCGGCAACCGGAATCCACCGAAACCACCTTTCGGGCATATCTGAAAGACACCGGCGAAGGGCCCTTCCTGCGGACCGGCGATCTGGGATTCATGCAGGAGGACGAACTTTTCGTCGCCGGGCGGGTGAAGGATCTGATCATCGTGCGCGGAGTGAACTATTACCCCCAAGACGTGGAAATGACGGTCCAGCACAGCCATCCGCGATTGCGGCTGGATTGCGGCGGGGCCTTCACGGTGGAAAAGGACGGCCGCGAGCAACTGATCGTCGTCCAAGAGGTCGAACGCCACAAACAAAGCGATTTCACCCCCGTTTTCCAGGCCATCTGCCGCGACGTGGCCGCCGAGCACGATCTGCACCTCGATGCCATCGTCCTGATCAAGGCGGGCAGCATCCCGAAGACCTCCAGCGGCAAGATCCAGCGACACGCGTGCCGCCAGGGTTATCTGGACGGCACGCTCGACGTGGCCGGCCAGTGGCACGCCGGTGAGCTCTTGGTCGGCGAGCTGCCGGCGCGTGAGACGCCGGCGGGCAAGGCGCCCGCGGAAGTCCCGCCGCAAACGCCCGCAGGGGAACCCGTCGTTGAAGCGGGCCGGCCGCTCGCGCAAGCCGCGGTGGCGTCCAAGAATGGCTACCTGGCAGTGGGCAAGAAGAAGACCACGGAGCTGGTCATCGAGGAGATCCGTCGCGTTGCCAAGGAGCGTGCCGTCGGCTTGACCCTCGATTCGCCGATCATCGAGACGGGGCTGGATTCCTTGGAGCGGATGGAGATCCTCGCTTCCCTGGAGGAGCGTTTTGGCGGCCGTTTTCCCCAGGACATCCTCCCTCAATTGGAGACCACGCGCCACGTCATCGAAGCGGTGGAGAAGTACCTCGGCGCCGAGCCGCGCGTCCTGTCCGGTGCGGCCAGCGAGGCGCAGATTCCCCTGGAAGCGTACCGCGTCGAACAATTCCCCGAATATGTCCAACTGCACAAGCGGCTGGCGGAGTTGGAGACCTTGGGACTGGGCAATCCGTATTTCGGCGTCCACCAAGGCATCACCAACGACCGCACGATGATCGGCGGCCGCGAACTGGTCAATTTTGCCAGTTACAATTACGTGGGCATGTCGGGCGACCCGGTGGTCTCCGCGGCCGCCAAGGAGGCCATCGACCGCTACGGCACCAGCGTGTCGGCCAGCCGCCTGGCCTCCGGCGAGAAGGAAATCCACGGCCAGTTGGAACGGGCCATCGCCAGATTCCTGGGCACGGAAGCCTCGATTACCTTTGTCGGCGGGCACTCGACCAATGAAACGGTGATTGGCCACATGGTCGGTCCCGGCGACCTGGTGCTGCACGATTCCTTGGCCCATAACAGCATCGTCCAGGGGGCCGTGCTCTCCGGGGCGCGGCGGCGGCCGTTTACCCACAATGACTGGCAGGCCGCCGACCAATTGTTGGCTCAGTTCCGCCACGAATATCGCCGCGTGTTGATGGTCATCGAAGGCGCCTACAGCATGGACGGCGACATTCCCGATCTGCCTCGCTTCATCGACGTGAAGCGGCGGCACAAGGCGCTGTTGATGATCGACGAGGCCCATTCGCTGGGCGTGCTGGGCCAGGGCGGCCACGGCATCGGCGAGCACTTCGCCGTGGACCGCCGCGACGTGGAGTTGTGGATGGGAACGATGAGCAAGACCCTGGGCAGTTGCGGCGGCTACATCGCCGGCCGCAAGGAGTTGGTCGAGTATTTGAAGTACACGGCGCCCGGCTTCGTGTTCAGCGTGGGGCTGCCGCCGTCGGGGGCTGCCGCCGCCTTGGCTGCCATCCGCCTGTTGGAAGCGGAACCCCAGCGCGTGGCCCGCTTGCAGGAAAACGCCCGGCTATTCCTCGAATTGGCGCGGCAGCGCGGGCTGAACACGGGCACCAGTGCGCAAACCGCGGTGGTGCCGGTGATTTTGGGAAATTCCCTGCTGTCGTTGCAACTCTCCCAGGCCCTGTTCGCCCGCGGAATCAACGTGCAGCCGATCGTTCATCCGGCCGTGGAGGAGTCTGCCGCCCGGCTGCGTTTCTTCATTACGTCACTTCACAGCGCCGCGCAAATCCGCTACACTGTAGAGGTGTTGGCCGAGGAGTTGGAGAAACTCTCCATGCAGGTCTCGGCCCCGGTCGACGGCGAGGCGGCGTCTGCTGCCTCGTTGCCCTCCTGACCGCTGCTTAACACCGTGGAAAAGGTGAAGATTTTGCTTACTGAACATGAGATCAATCGGACGTGGAGAATTCTCTTTCGCGAGGGTACTTGCAACGAAGAAACCTTTACCAAGGCGGAGGCCTTGTTGGAGGAGTTGCGGGCGGAAAGTCCGCTGCGACACCGTCTGGAAAGCGAACTCGTCGAACTTCGCCGCATGGGGAAGAAGGCGGCGCAGCACACCAAGTGAGGCATTCGGCTCGTCCCGGGGCCTAACCAATCCAGATTGCCCTCGCCAGCACGCCGGGCGAGGGCATTTGCGTTACCGGTTCAGCTCTAGGCCGACGTTGACGCCCTGGATGAAGACCGGCAGATTGTTGTTGCCGGGAAGAATCCCCATGCTCGGCACCGTGTACTCGACCATGTCGGACGCGCGGGCGATGCCATCCATGAAAATCCCGGTCCAGCCGGCCTTGAGGGAGAGCAGCCGGGTCAATTGCACGTGGCCCTCCACGCGGAATTCGATCAGCGGCGTGAACTCCGTGAGGTGCTCCGAACTGGCGAAGGCGGTGGCGTGCATCAGCAGCGGCAAGCCATTGACCCCCGTATTTGCGGGGCTGTTGTCGCTGGTGCCAGTCAGTTCGCTGGCCAGTTCGCCGTACTGACGGATGTCCTGGTTATTGACGCCGGCCATGAAACGTCCCTCGGTGCTCAAAGAGAACCGACCCCATTGCTTGATGTATCGCACGCCCACTTCAGGACCGTAGATGCGGTTCCGCGCCGTGGTGTCCCAGGCACTCTCGGCCAGGTTGCCGCCGGTGGCATCGACGGCGAATTCATCGTCGAATCGCACGTAGCGGGCACCCGCCATCCACGTCAGTTCGCCGCCGTAGTGCAACGGGTGCTGCCGGTAGGTATAGAGCACCTCCACGCCGTCGGTGAAGGTGCGATTCATGGTTGACATGGTGGTGAAGTTGACGGGCACGTTGGCAATCACGTTATTTCCCGCGGCGTCCTGGCCCACGATGCCGGTCAGCAGTTGGTTGCCCACGCCGTTGGGCGGATCGTTGAAGACCACGCTCACGCTGTTGCCGTAGATGTACTGCGTCTGGCCGTTGAGCTCGAAGGTATCGACCAGGAAGCCGTGGTGCTCGCCCGTATAGCCGAATTCAATGCGATCGCCCTGCGTCTGCTTGGCGCGGAAGTCTCCGGTGTCCATGGTATTGGACTCGACGACCTCATCGGCCGTCGTCGGCCCGTAGAAAACGTCGCGCGTCTGCCCCGGGGCGCCGATGCTCGTCTTCTTAGGGGCGGAGATGGTCCAGAAAATGCCATCGAAGCTCGCGAAGAAGCCTTCCTTGGGCGTGTCCCACTCGCCATAAGGCCGGATGTCGGCCGGATCGAACAGTTGGGCTGCCGGCAAATCCCGTACCCCGTCCTGGCCAAAGGCAGGCACACTCGCTAGCAGGATCAGCGTCAGACAGGCTACCCCAAACGTCATGCGTCTCGGCGACATCATTCTTACCCTCGACCTAAGTCCATGGTCCCAGGAGCTCGCGCAGAGCCTCTGTGCATTGAACGTGACGATAATATCGGACGTGCCGGTCGTAGTAGTTGAGTAAGAAAGGTAAACCTTGCTGGAAATAACGATTTTGACGAGACAATCCTGGCAAGCCTGCTGGTTTAGGCAGGGAATATGGTTTTGTCAGAGTCTCCAAACCCAGAATCTCACGGCCCTTGCCAATAAAAGTGGCCATCCCCGCCCACAGACTCTGGAGGCGGGGATGGCCAAAACGACTCGATAAGGTCGCAGCCGCTAAACCGCTACTTCCAATTCGCCATTACCGCATTCACGGCCGCCTTGGAAACAGACGTGCTCGCCGTGGTGGTCGGTGCCGTAGCCTTCGTGGTGGTCGTGGCCGTCGTGGTGGTGGCCTTTGTGGTGGTCGTGGCTGTGGTGGTCGTCGTCGGCTTCGGCGGCGACGGGGAGACAGCCACGGTCGTGGTGACCTTCGTCGTCGGCACGGTGGTGGTCGGTGTCGTGGTCGTCGCCGTCGTCGTGACCGGTGCGGCGGTCACCGTGGTCGCCGTCGGCTTGGTGGTGGTCACCACCGCCGGTGTGGTCGTGGTGGTGGTCGTTGTCGCCGGTTTGGTGGTCGTCGCCGTCGTCGCCGTGGTCGTGGTCGTCGGCTTGGTGGTCGTCGCCGTCGTCGGCGTCGTCACCGTGGTCGTCGTCGGCTTGGTC
>CAYYBU010000154.1:0-6572 GCA_964469945.1 uncultured Planctomycetaceae bacterium | reverse complement strand
ACCCCTTTGCGTTGGACTTTGCAGTTCTCCTGATTCGGGGGCGCGTCACCTGGAAAGTCGCGAGCCAATTTGGTAGCATAGGGTTAGCCGTTGCTGCTCGGTGCGCGTCCGCGTCGAACTGAAAAGCTGCCGTCGGCATGTTACGGGCATCAACGGTCACACCCCACCTGGCTCCGTTTACACACACACCATACCAGCCCAGGGTTGCCGCGATGCGGAAAAGCCTCCGTCTGCCGAGTCTCGTGTCGGCGATCATCGCCCTGTGTTGCGCGGCAGTGGTCGCAACGTCCCAAGCCCGGGCGGCGGAACTCGTCGGCGGGCCGGCCCTCCGGCAGGCCGTCCGCGACCTGATCGCCACGTTCGCGGGGCGTTACCCGCAAGGTTCGCAGTATTTGGCGAGGCTGGAGCGCATCGAAGGCGAGCTGAAAACGGCGGCCGGTCCCAAGGTGCAGGAGCTTCAACAGCAGTTCGAGCGCTTGCAACGCGAGGCCTTGTTGGCCAACCCCCTGGTGAGCGGCCAGCCGTTGCTGTTCGTGGTGCGGACGCAGTACGCTCCCGATCATCACAACACCGCGACGATGTTTCAGACGGGCGAGATCAACACCGCCAGCTTTCACGGCGGGGGCGCGCTGAAAACGATTGATTTCGCCCGACCCGCTGCCCAGCCCGAAGCTGGCGCCAAGGCGGCCGCCGCATCCGCCGCCGCGACCACTCTGTACGAGGCGCCCACGGGCGTTGTGCGAGATCCCGACGTTCGCTTCGACGGCAAGCAAATCCTCTTCTCGATGCGATTGGACGCCAGCGACGATTATCACCTCTACGAGATCAACATCGACGGCACGAACTTGAAGCAATTGACCTTCGGCCCGGGCGTCAGCGACATCGACCCGATTTACCTGCCCAACGGCCAGATTCTCTTCACGTCCACGCGCGAGCCCAAGTACTGCATGTGCAACCGGCACATCATGGGCAACCTCTTCACGATGGAGGCGGACGGGGCCAACATCCAGCAGATCGGCCACAGCACGTTGCACGAGGGACACTCCTCGCTGTTGCCCGATGGCCGCGTCCTGTACGACCGCTGGGAGTACGTCGATCGCAACTTCGGCAACGGGCAGGGCCTGTGGACCACGAATCCCGACGGCACCAACCATGTGGTGTATTATGGCAACAGCACCGATTCGCCGGGCGCGAAGCTCGAAGCCCGCGCCATTCCCGGCACGGAGCAAGTGATCTGCACGTTTTCCTCGTGTCACGACCGCCCTTGGGGAGCGCTGGCGATTCTCGACCGGCGGCTGGGCGTGGACGGCCGCGCGCCGGTGGTGCGGACCTGGCCCGCGGCGGCCATCGAGTTGGTCGACCGCGGCGGTTACGACACCTTCAAGGACGTGCAACCCAAATACGAGAACCCCTATCCGCTCTCGGCCAAGTATTTCCTTTGCTCGCGCGCGACGGGCGAGGGCGAGCGGATGGGGATTTACTTGCTGGACGTTTTCGGCAACGAGATTCTGCTGCACGTCGAAAGCCCGGGATGCTACGCCCCCCGCCCGCTGGCGGCGCGGGCCCGGCCGCCGGTCATCCCCTCGCGCGTCGATCTTGGCAAGCGCGAGGGATACTTCTACGTGTCCAGCGTGTATGAAGGCACGGGCATGGAGAAGATCGAGCGGGGCACGATCAAGCAACTCCGCGTCGTCGAGTCGCCCGAGAAACGCTTCTGGACCCCATCCGCCTGGAGCGGTGGCACGGGGGCTCAGGCGCCCGGCATGGGCTGGGACGATTTCAACAACAAGGCCATTGTCGGCACCGCGCCGGTCGAGCCCGACGGCAGCGCTTATTTCGCCGTGCCGGCAGACACCTTCGTCTACTTCCAACTGCTCGACGAGCAAGGCATGATGGTGCAGTCGATGCGCAGCGGCACGATCGCGCGGCCGGGCGAACGGGCCGGCTGCGTCGGTTGCCACGAGTATCGACTCGGCACGGCCGCCAGCAGCGCCACGCCGCTGGCCATGCGGCGGGGGCCCAGCAAGCTGACGCCCTGGTACGGCCCCCGGCGAAACTTCAGCTACCGGGCCGAGGTCCAGCCGGTCTTCGACCGGGCTTGCGTCTCGTGCCACGATGATGGCAAGGAGGCGGGCAAGAAGCTCAACCTGGCGGGAGACCTCAACGCGTGCTTCAACACTTCGTACGTGGAACTCCGCCGCAAAGGCTACGTTCGGGTCGTCGGGGCGGGGCCCGCCCCCGTGCTGATGCCCCTTGCCTGGGGCTCGCACGTCAGCAGCCTCGCGAGGGTTGTTTTGCAGGGGCACGGCAAGCCGGACATCGACCGCCAAGTGAAGCTCAGTCGCGAGGACATCGACCGCATCGTCACCTGGATCGACATCAATGCCCCGTATTATCCCGAGTATGCCGCGGGCATGTATCACGACCACGTCTACGGGCGTTGTCCGCTCGACAGCGAGCAGGTGCGGACGCTCGACGCCCTGACCGGCGTCAACATCGCCCGCGAGCTGCTGGAAGCGAACTTCACGCGCCCGGAAATCAGCCCCTGCCTGACGCGGATTCCCGACTGGAACGATCCGCGCTACCGGGCGGCGCTGGCGATCCTGCAGGCCGGCAAGGCGGCCCTGGCGAAGCATCCGCGTCCCGACATGCCCGGCTTCCAACTCGACAATCCGCTGGAGATTGCGCAACAATGCAAGTTCAATAGGCTGCGGCAAGCCGAGGCCCAGTCGCGGGCGGCCATCGTCGCGGGGCAGAAGAAATACGACCATTAGGAAAACGCATCATGTCCGATCTGTCGCTGTTCGATCTAACGGGGAAAAAGGCTTTCGTGACCGGCGCCGCGGCGGGCATCGGCCGCGGCTGCGCGCTGGCGCTGGCCAAGGCGGGCGCCGACGTGGCCATTGTCGACCTGAACGAGACGGCAGGTCTGAAAACGGTCGCCGAGATCCGCGCCCTGGGCCGCGACTCCTTGTGGGTCCGCTGCGACGTCACGCAGCGGGACCAGGTCCAGGAGATGGTCCGCCGCGTCGCGCATCATTTCGGACGCCTGGACATCGCCGTGAACAACGCCGGCATCGGCATCCTCGGCGCGGATGAAACGCTGGAGCAAGCCGACTGGGACAAGGTCATTGCCGTCAACCTGACGGGCGTGTTTCTTTGCGCGCAGGCCGAGGCCCAGCAGATGCTGCGGCAAACGCCGGTCGCGGGCAAGATCATCAACATCGCCTCCATGTCGGCGACGATCGCCAACTGCAACGCCTCCTACGACGCTTCCAAGGCCGGTGTGGTCCACATGACCAAGACGCTGGCGGCCGAGTGGGGCCGCTACAACATCAACGTCAATTGCATCAGCCCCAGCTACCTGCTCACGCCGATGCACGCCTCCACGCCGCTGGTGGTGCGGCAGCGGATCCGCGAATTGACCCCCATGGGCCACGTGGAACGGCCCGAGGACCTTCATGGGGCCGTCATCTTTCTCGCGGCGGCCGCCTCCAACTACGTCACCGGTCACGACCTGATGGTCGACGGCGGCCACACGCTCAACGCCTGGCTGACGCCCTTGTGCCGCGCGGTGCCGCCGCGGGTCAGCCCCGCGGAAGAGACCGTCCAACTGAAGCACGACCTCGACGCGCTGGGCATCCCCTACGACGCGGACGGCATCAACTCCAACGTTCATCCCGAAATCGCCGACGCCTTCAAGGCGGCCTTCGGCATCCGCTGACAAGGAGTCTCTCATGAAATTCAGCGTCGCGCAATTGGCCCGCATGATGGACCTCAGCGCCGTGCGGGCGGAGGTCGAGATGGCGGAAGTCTGCCGCCTGGCCGACGTGGCCCGACAGTACCACTGCGTCTGCGCGTTCGTAATGCCCTGCTATCTGCCCGAGTTGAAACGCCTGCTGGCCGACGCGCCCGACGTGGGCATTGGCGGGGTCGTCGGCTTTCCATCGGGCGCGGCCTGCACGGCCACCAAGGCGGCCGAAGCCCGCCAGCAGGTCGCCCAGGGCGCGACGGAACTGGACATGGTCATCAACATCGGCATGTTGCGTTCCGGTCGCGATCCATACGTCGAAGACGACATCCGCGCCGTGGTCGAAGCGGCCGCCGGACTGCCGGTCAAGGTGATCCTGGAATGCCATTATCTTTCCGACGCGCAGATCGTGCGGGCGTGCGCGATTGCCGTTCGCGCCGGGGCGGCCTTCGTGAAGACGGGAACCGGCTGGGCCGCGACCGGGGCCACGCTGCACAACGTGGCGCTGATGAAATCGGCCGTGGGCGACAAGGCCCAAGTGAAGGCGGCCGGGGGCGTTCGCGACCTCGATACGGTCGTCGCGATGATCGCTCGCGGCGTCAGTCGCTTTGGGGTCGGTCTGGATTCAGGGGTCAAAATTCTCCAGCAGTGCGCGGCCTTGCCCGACGGCGCCTGCGAGGTGTGACAGCGGCTGACAGGCAACTTCTTAGGCGTCGGAAGACAATATAACTACCGCAATCGACGATGAAAGCATCATTGTAGGGAACGCCCTCCGTGGCGTTCCGTGCTCCGGAAAAGGCATTTCTCGCGCGTCACGGAACGCCACGGAGGGCGTTCCCTACAGAACAAAGTCGGTAGTTAATTGTCTTCCGACGCCTTAAAATCTCAAATCTCAAATCTCAAATTCTCAAATCTCGGACCATAAGGGCTGGCCCTGAATCCCAAGACCCAAGACCTAAGCCCCAAGACCGCTTTGTTCACCATTGTTCATTGGCCATTCCGCCCCAATAATTTCGCCATGCGCTGACGTAGCGCCGGCCCATAGTGCGGATCGGCCAGGGCAAATTCGGCAAAGGCCGAAAAATAGCTCTCGAAGTTGCCGATGTCGAAACGCTCTTCACCCTTCGGCAAGCGGACGCCCAACACCCGGCGACCCTCGCGGATCATCAGCCGGATGGCGTCGGTCAACTGGATCTCGTTGCCCTTGCCCGGCGGCGTCTTCTCCAGACAAGGGAAAATGTGGGGACTGAAAACGTAACGGGCGGCCACGGCCAGATTGCTGGGGGCCTCGGCCACGGCCGGCTTCTCGATCAGGTCGGCCAGCTCGAAGACGTCGCCCACGCCCTGCCGCGGCTGGGCAATGCCATAGTGGACCACCTCGTTGGGCGGCACCTCTTCCAAGGCCACCACGGCGTCGGCGCCGCTCCGCTCGAAGTGCTCGATCATGGTGCGGACCACGCTGGACTGGGCGTGCAGGCCGATGATCGAATCGCCCAAGGCCACGACCAGCGGCTGCTCGCCCACCACGGGCCGGGCGCACAACACGGCGTGGCCCAGGCCAAGCTGCCGGCGCTGCCGCATGTAGAAGTATTCCAGGTCTTCGCGCTCGAAGGCCAATTCCTCGAGCAGTTCTTCTTTGCCCGTCTCGCGGAGATTGGCGATCAGTTCGGCATCGATGTCGAAATGGTTTTCAATGGCCGTCTTGCCCGGCCCGGTGACGAACAGCAGCCGCCCGATGCCGCAGCGGGCCAGCTCCTCGACGACGTACTGGACCACGGGCTTGCGGCCCACGGGGAGCATTTCCTTGGGTTGGCTCTTGGTCAGCGGCAACAGCCGCGTTCCCCGCCCGGCCACCGGCACCACGGCAAAATCAACCGCCATCGGAATCCCTCTGCTGGGGCTCAACCATTGTCTGGCAACGCGCAACCGCCATCATACCACACCCCCGCCGGGTGGAAATCCCCGCCGGCGCGCAAACCCCGCCGGGGTGCAAAGCCCGCCGGGGTGCAAACCCCGCCGTCCTTCCGGCTATGGCAATTGTAGGTTATGCTTCATTCAACTCCCCTCGCCCGCTTGCCTGTCGCTGGCGACAGGCGGGAGAGGGGAAGCTGCGAATCGCCCGCCTTAGGGCCGGCGAATCAATAAGTGTCGGGTTTGCCAACGTACTCATCACGCTCCGTCGTGATGAAAAGGCATCACGACGGAGCGAGATGACTACAGTTATTGATTCGCCGGTCCTTACTCCTTGATGCAACGCTCAATAGTATGTTCCGCCTCATCACCCCCGATTTCCGTATCGGTCGCGTGGAAGAGCTGTCACTGGACCGGCTCAACCACTGGGGGGTCGATGCCCTGCTATTGGATGCCGACTGCACCCTGAAACGCTACGGTGACCAGAACGTGACCCCAGCCGTGGCGGCATGGTTGGCCAGCCTGCGAGCGGGCGGCATCGGCTTGTGTCTGGTCTCCAACGGTTATGGCGAGCGGATCGGCCCGTTTGCCCAGCGGCTGGGGCTGCCTTTTGTGGCCCGCGCCCTGAAGCCGCTGCCCATGGGCTGCCGGGCCGCCTTGCAAAAGATGGCCTTCCCGCCGGCGCGGACCGCCATGGTCGGCGATCAAATCTTCGCCGACATCCTGGCCGGCCGACTGGCCGGACTGCGGACCATCCTGGTGGATCCCATCCATCCGGAGGAGGAGCCCTGGTTCACGCGGCTGAAGCGCGGTCCAGAGCGGTGGGTGCTGCGGCGGATGAAACAAACCCCACTGTAGCCCGGATTATTCACGCCCGCATGGAAGCCTGAAGCGCAAGCGATGGACAGAC
>CAYYBU010000153.1:0-6586 GCA_964469945.1 uncultured Planctomycetaceae bacterium | reverse complement strand
GCCGAGTCGGCATCCGCCGTGGCCGCCAGCACCTCCAGCAATTGCGGGGCAATGGCGGCCAGGAAGTGCCGGCAACGCCGCGTGGACAGGAAGGGGATCTTCTCTTCCGCCAGCGCCATCAGGTTTCGGTACGCCTGCTTCACGTCGCGAAAACGATACTTTCCCAGCACCTCGGCCACGCGCTCCGGCGGCGGGTCGGGGTCCAGCACCAGGTCCGATTCGGCCTCGCTGCCGTTCTCGTCGCTGAAGGCGTCGTGCAGCAAGTGATCGAGCATGCGGCGGTTCAGGTCCGTCTTGTTGCGATAGTCGCTCGAAAACGCATCCAGCGCCGGGTACTCGGGCGTTTCGGCGTAGCCCATTCGCAAGGCCAGCTTGCGCTGTTCCTGGCGATCCTCGGGCAAGAGGTGGGTCTGCAGGTCGAACATGATCTGCAACAGGTGCTCGATACGGCGAAGGAAAGTGTAGTTCTCTTCCAGCAGCGACCGCTCCTGCGCGGTCAGGCAGCCGACGTGCTCCAACTGCGCCATGGCCTCCAGGGTGTTGGTGGTCCGCAACGAGGGCAGGTCGCCGCCGCTGAGCAGTTGCAGGAACTGGATGACGAACTCGACGTCGCGAATGCCGCCGTGGCCGGTCTTCACGTTGCGGCCGTCGCCGCCGCCGTCGTGCGTCTGCTGCTCGATCCGCCGCTTCAGGGCCTTGATGCCGCTGATGTCGGCGCGACTCAGGTAGCGGCGATAGATCCAGGACTCCATCTGGGCGAGGAACTCGGCGCCCAGGTCCAGGTCGCCGGCGACCGGCAATGCCTTGATGTAGGCCTGACGTTCCCAGGTGCGGCCGCGCATGTCGTAATAATTCAGGGCCGCTGCGGTGTTGATGACCATGGGACCGCGCTGCCCCTCGGGCCGCAGCCGCAGATCGACGCGGTAGGTGACGCCCAGGTCGGTCGGCTCGGTGAGCAGGCGGATCAGCTCGCGGGCCAGGTGATCGAAGAACTCGCTGTTGCTCAGCGGCCGTTTGCCGTCGGTCTTGCCGTCGACGTCGTAAAGGAAGATCAGGTCGATGTCGCTGGAGTAGTTCAACTCGCGGCCGCCCAGCTTGCCCATGCCCAGCACGACGAACCGTGCCGGCCGCCCCTCGGGGCCACGGGGCGTGCCGCGCTGGGCGCGGAGTTTCCGCCAGGCTGCCCGCAACGCCGCCTCCAGGATGGCGTCGGCCAGGTAGGATATCTGCGAAGTGACCGTCTTCAGGCTGTGCTCGCGGATAATGTCGCCGTAGGCGATCCGCAACGTCTCGCGGCGTTTGAAACGCCGCAGCGCACGGAGCACCGCCTGGTCGTGGTCGAGGGCCTCGACCTCGGCGACCAGGTCCTCGACCAGCATCCGCCGCGCCACCGGCGCCCCTTCGGTCAGCCGCAAGAGGTCGAAACCCTCCGGATCGCCGATCAACAACTCGCTGAAATGCTGGCTGGTGGAGAAAATCTGCAGCAGCGTGGGCAGGGCCGTCGCATCGCGTTCGAACAGCGTCCCCATCGACAACGGGTTGCGGGCCTCCGCCACGAAGCGATCGATGTTGTTCAGCGCCATGTCCGGATCGGCCGTGCGGGGCAGGTGCTGCGCCAGTTGCTCGCAGATTCCCGCCAACAGGTCCAGGGGCAAACCGGCCGCCGCCACGCTCAGCAGGCTGGCGTGGGCCCGCTTGAGATCGGCGACCCCCAGGGCGCGCAGCCAAGGCTGGGCGGCGGCCGCGTCGTCGAGGTATTGGCGAAGGGTGGCGATTTCCATCGTAAGGGCCAAGGGGCTGCGAATCGTTGTAGGGTGGGTCGAGCGGAGCGAGCCCCACCAATTGGGCTCTTACGGATTCTGGTGGGCCTTCGCTCCGCTCGTCCCACCCGACGACTTGTGCTCATGCCATGGGCGGCCCGTCCGGCAGCCGCCCGTAGAGCGTAAAGGCGTCCACCTTGTCGATAATGACCCGCAACAGGCGGCCCGTCAAGCCACGGGGACCGTCCAGAACCACGATGCGGTCGCAGGGGGTACGGCCGACAAGCTGCACCAGTTCGCCGCCAGCCGCCTGCTTGCGGGCCGATTTGCTGGGCCCCTCGACCAGGATTTCCACCTCGCGGTTCTGGTAAGGTTGATTATCCTCCAGGCTGATGGCGTCCTGGATCGCCAGCAACTCGTGGTTGCGCCGCCGCTTCACCTCTTCGGGCACGTCGTCCGGGTAGATCTCGAAAGCCTTGGTCGCCGGGCGGGGGCTGTACTTGAAGATGAAGCTGTTCTTGAAACGTCCCCAGCGGACCAACTCGGCCGTCTGTTGGAAATCGGCTTCCGTTTCGCCACAGAAGCCCACGATGAAGTCGCTGGTCACGGCCGCCCCCGGCAGCAGCTCGCGGATCTGCTCCATCATCGCGCGGTAACTCTCCACGGTATAGCCGCGTTTCATCCGCTCCAGCACGGCATTGGAGCCGCTCTGCGCCGGCACGTGCAAGTAGGGCGAGACCTTGGGCAGATCGCGCACCGCCTCCAACAGCTCGCGCGTCATGTGCCGCGGATAGTTGGTCACGAACTTCAGCCGCCGCAGCCCGGCAACGGCGTTGAGCCGCTCCAGCAGGTCGGCCAGGCGCACGGTGCGGCCCTCGCTGGTGTCCTTATAACTGTTGACCGTTTGCCCCAACAGCGTCACCTCCAGACAACCCTGGTCGGCCAGATGGCGGACCTCCTGCTCGATTTCCGCGGCCGTGCGGCTCTGTTCGGGGCCGCGCACCCGGGGCACGATGCAGTAGGTGCAGAACTTGTCGCAACCGAACATGATTCGCACCATGGCCTGCTGCGACACCGCGCGCCGGCGAGCCGTCCGCGGCGGATCGAAATGGGCAAAACTCTCCGCCACCGAGCCGCGGCCGCCGCCGGCGCGATCCAAGCTCACCTCCAGCCGCGGTTGCCCGTCGGCGGCCACGGCGCAGAGCAGCGACGGCAGGCGCGACAACTGTCCCGGTCCGACGACGAGGTCCACGTGCGATGCGCGGCGGAAGATTTGCCCCTGATCCTTCTGCGCCATGCAGCCCAACACGCCCACGATCATGGCCGGGTTCCGCTCTTTCCATTCCCGCAAGCGTCCCAAGGCGCTGTAGACCTTGTCTTCGGCATGCTGGCGGACGCTACAGGTGTTGAAGAGGACCGTGTCGGCGTGGTGCGGACTGTCGACCAGTTCGTAGCCCGCCTCCAGCAGGCCGGCGGTCAGCAGCTCGCTGTCGAGCACGTTCATCTGGCAGCCGACGGTTTCGATGTAAAGGCGTTTGGTCATCGGTTGGGGGCTGTGCGAGGCAGGGAGACGTGCTAGGCGGCCCGGCCGCGTTGTGGTTGTGGTTTATGTGGCCGGGGCGGCTCGGCGTCGCGGCGATGCTTCTCTTGATCCACCTCGTGGCGGAACTTTTCCAACATTTGGTTGCGACGGCGGATCATCAGCCGCGCCAGGGTCGTGATGGCCACGTACGCGGCCGCCAACAACAGGGCCACATTCCAAGCATCCATGCCGGACCGTCCTTGTGAAAAGGGAAAGCGTGCCAGTTGCCTATTTTAACCGATCGTGGCCGGCGGCGGGGAGTGCAATTCCTCGCCACCGAAGCGATCGCCCGGCCGGACGTGGTAACCGCGGAGGAATTCCTCGATCCCCAGGAGGCGTTTGCCGGCCGGCTGGACACTTTGCGGCAGCACGGCCCCCTGACCGGCGGCAATCCGCAGCCGTCCACCGGCCGCCTCGACGACCGTGCCCGGCAGCACGGCCGTGCCGGCGGTTGCGTGCCGAAGGTCCTCCGGCCCCAAGACCGCGACGGGACCGAAAATCAGCCGCACGGGCGGGCCCTCGGATCGATGCCAGAAGGTATAGGTCTTCGGCCACGGCTCCATCGCCCGGATATGGTCTCGAATGGCCACGGCCGGGCGGCACCAGTCGATCAGGCCATCGCTTTTCTTCAGTCGGGGGGCTTTGGAAGCCAACGCCGGATCTTGCGGCAAGGCCTCCAAGCGGCCCGCCTCCAGGCTGTCGATCGCGCGGCGGATCAGCCAGGCCCCCATTTCGGCCAGCCGGCCTTCCAGTTGACCAGCGGTTTCCTCGGGCCCGATATCGACGCGGGCTTGGGCGATACAGGGCCCGGCATCGATGGTCGGCGTCATGTGGATCACCGTCACGCCCGTTTCACGCTCGCCGTGGAAGATGGCCCAGTTGATCGGCGCCGCCCCGCGATACTTGGGCAGCAACGAGGCGTGCAGGTTGATGCCGCCCAAGCGGGCTGCCGCCAGCGTTTCGGGGGCCAGGATCTGTCCATAATCGCACACGATCAGCAGGTCGGCCTCGTAGCGCCGCAGCCGCTCTTGCCACGTTGGCATGTTGACATGTTCCGGGTCGAGGATGGGAGTGCCGTGCTGGTGGGCGATGTCGCGGATCGTGCTGACCGGGGTCACGTCCTTGCCGCGATGAGTCCGCAACGGCGCGCTGACCAGCGCCACCACCTGGTGAAGCGACTCATAGAGACCCTGGAATGTCGGCACAGCGAACGGGCCCGTGCCCATCATAATCAAGCGCATCACCCAAATGTACGGAATTACCGACGAAACCGCAAGCGAGCAAGTTCTGTAGGGAACGGGCTCCGTACCGTTCCGCCGCGCCCGGAACGCCACGCAGGGCGTTCCCTACGTTCGCAGCTTTTCCAGTTCTTCCAGCCGGGCGACAATTTGCGGATCGCCGGGAATCACCCCCCGTTGACGGTCGCCCTCGAATTCCGCCACCAGGTCGTCGAGGTCCGCTTGGATGGCCGCCAGATTACTCGGGCTGAGGCGGTCGATGAAGAGCTTGCCGTCCAGATGGTCGTATTCGTGCTGCACGGCCCGGGCGAACAGTCCGGTCAACTCGAAGTGCTGCTCCTGGCCGGCCAGATCATAGAAAGAGACCTCGATCTTATCTGCCCGTTTCACCGGGGCGAAGATTTCCGGAAAGCTCAGGCAGCCCTCGTCGGCCTCCGCCGTGCCGGTCTGCCGCGAAATGACCGGGTTGATGAGGACGCATTCCTGCTCCTTGGCGGCCGCGTCGCCGCTGAGATTGATCACGAAGAATCGGTACGGCAGATCGACCTGGTTGGCGGCCAGTCCGATGCCGTTATGCGAGTACATGAGGTCCAGCATCTCGCGGACGATTTTCCGCAGTTCGGCGTCCACGCGGCGGAGGTCTTTGGACTTGCGGCGCAACGTAGGGTGAGGGTACTTGATGATCCGCACAGATACAGGCTCCAAAAGGGGCAGGGAAAAACCGCGATCAATTATAGGCTGCGGGCCCCATTACGGGGAGTGGCCCGGACGTTTTTCCGCTTTTCCCCCTTTGGCCAGGAGAACTGCGAAGTCCGACGCAAGGGGGTCAGGTCCATGTTTTCGGACAAGGCCTTCCTCGAAAAAACGAAGCGTTCGAGCCGAAAAATGGACCGGACCCCGACCTTGCAGTTCTCCTGCCCCTTGGCCAAGGCAATGGCATCGTGGCCGGCAAATTGTTATGATACTCGCCATGCTCCGCTGGCGTTTACTTCTGGCAGTCGTGATCATCGCCGCGCTGGCCGGCCTGTGCTGGCTGGACGCACGCGCCGCGCTGCCGGGACTTTGGCTGCTGCCGGTTGCCGTGGCTCTTGCCGGGCTGGCCAGCGGCGAAGTGCTTTACTTGGCCGGCCATGCCGGCCTGCGTCCCCAACCGGCGATCGTGTTGGCCGCCAATGTGCTGCTGGTGTTGGCCCCCTGGGCGCCACTGGCCTGCCGGCAGTGCGGTTGGCACTTCGACGGCGCGGAGACCACGGCGGCCCTCGGCCCGTGGGCGGCCGGCGCCGTGCCGCTGTGCGTGCTGGCCATCGGCACACTGATAGTCTTCCTGGGCGAGATGCGGCGTTACCAACGGCCGGGCGGCATTACGGCCAACATCGCCACGGCCGTTTTCGCCATGGTTTACGTCGGCGTGATGCTCGGTTTTGCCGTGCAACTGCGGCTGGCTTGGGGTATCGGCGCCCTGGTCTCCTGGGTGATCGTGGTGAAAATGGGCGACATTGGCGCCTACACCGTCGGCCGACTCATCGGCCGGCACAAAATGGCCCCCATTCTCAGTCCGGGTAAGACGGTCGAAGGGGCCTTCGGCGCCCTGGCGTTTGCTTGCCTGGGGTCGTGGGCGGCCTTCGCCTGGTTGGTGCCGGCAGTCTCGCCCGCCACGTTGCCTGCCGGTCCAAGCTGGGGTTGGTTCCCCTTCGGGCTGCTGCTGGGCGGCGCCGGCCTGTTGGGCGATCTGGCCGAGTCGCTGCTGAAGCGCGATGTGGGCTGCAAGGATTCCAGCCGCTGGCTGCCCGGCTTTGGCGGTGTCTTGGACATTCTCGATTCACTCCTGTTGACCGCGCCCATTGCCTGGCTCTGCTGGCTGTTCGGCTTGGTAGGACGATGATTCTTTCGCTTCGGTGTGCAAGAGGCTGGCGGTTCCCACCGTTTTGGAGTAGCATGACGGCAGCCAAGATCAGGCCGAAAAATAATTTCCCGATTTGCCGTAGCGGAAATAGAAGCCCGAAGCG
>CAYYBU010000152.1:0-6625 GCA_964469945.1 uncultured Planctomycetaceae bacterium | reverse complement strand
CTGGTCGAGGGCGCCGGCGGGCTGATGTCGCCGCTGGGCGAAACCGAGTACGTCGGCGACCTGGCGGATCAGTTGGGTTTTCCCCTGCTGATCGTCGCCCGCAACAGCTTGGGCACCATCAATGCCACGCTCCAAACCTTGATTGCCGCCACGACCTTCGGCCAGGGGCTTTTGGTGGCGGGCATTGTCTTGAACCATGCGGCCCCGCCGGCGGCCGACGACATCAGCTTGGCGAGCAACGGTCCGGAATTGGCGGCCCGCTGCGTGCCGCCGCTGCTGGCGGAAGTGGCCTGGGGGGCCCAGTGTCTGGAGGGCTCGACCGATTGGTTCGGCTTAGCGCAAGCTCGGTCGTCGGTGGCTCCGTAGGCGGGCTCTTAACCCGGATTATTCATGTAGGGTGGGTCGAGGTCGCGCAACTTCTGGTGGGGCTTCGCAAACCGAGCCCACCTTGAACCACGCGAAAAGGCACGATTCAGATTCGACTCGCGACCGAAGCCCCACCAGCACAAGGGTTTGCTTGACCCACCCTACTGTTTATGAATAATCCCGGTTAAAGGGACAGTGGCTGGCCCAAAAGCGGCGCCAACATCTGGTTGAAAACATACCAAATGGCCCAAACGACCAGCACGGTGACGCCCAACACCACGACCGTCAGCAGCACTTTCCAGAGCAAGGAAAACTGCCGGCTGCGCCACAGCATGGGCAGTGCCAGCGGGCCTAACACCACGAAAAGCATGGTCAGCACCACCAAGACGCTTTCTGCCCAGGGAGACCGGCGGGAAGCCGGCTGGACGACCAGCGGCGGTCGCGACGGTGCAGAGGCGGCTACGGCCTCCACAAGCTCCGTGGCCGGGGCCGTCGACGTGCCGCAGTGGCGGCAGAAGCAGTCGCCCACGTCGAGCACCGCGTCACATTGCCGGCAGACAAGATTCGCCGCGTCGTGAGTCTCCATGAGGGGACGCCTTCGCTCCAGTAAAATCGAGAGCTTCTTACGCTCTTGCAGGCATTTTGCTCAACGCGGGCCGACGCATCAGGCACGACCAGGCCGGATAGCCTTGCGAAACGCAGGGACTGCCCAGGTGGCACTCGCGCAACTCGACGGGCTCGAACAAGCGGCCCAACTCTTGGTGAATCTCTCGCTTGGTCACCGGCGGCGGGCCGCCATGGGCGGCGCAGTTTTTGCGGCCGGCAATGGTGAAATAGTAGGAGCCCGGCGCGGTCACCCGCCACAACAGGTCGAGGAACTTTTCCAAGTCCGTCAGTCGAATGAAGTGGTAGAGGCCCACGTCGTAGACCAGCTCGAACTGTCCGGCGGTCTGGCCGAACTCGAAGGCGTCGGCCATCACGAAGCGCAGCAGGGCGTCGTCCTGCTCCGCCCGCACGCGGGCCCGCTCCACGGCGGTGGGCGAGTTGTCGACGGCCGTCATCTCGAAGCCGCGCTTGGCCAGATAGATGGCATCGGCGCCGGTGCCGCAGCCGATGTCCAGGGTCCGTGCGGGACGCAAGATTCTATCTTCCACCAGGCGGACCAATTCCGCCGCCGGGGCGCCGTTTTCCCACGGCGGGGTCCCTTCGCGGTAAATCGCGTCCCAGTCCACACGCCGAGCAGGCTTCAGTTCTCGCAATTGGCTCATGATGAGGCTCGTATTCGCTTGGGGATCAATGCTCCCCTCTCCCGCGAGCGGGAGAGGGGCCGGGGGTGAGGGCGGTCTGCGCTTGTCAGACATCCTTCAGTCTGCGATGTTGTCCCCGGTTGTGCAAGCGGGGTACTTGTTCCATTTTGAATGCCGCGGTGCCGGTTGGAAGCACCACGACGGGGGGGGATGCCTCCTTTGTGCGCGCCAGAGGGGGCTCCAATAGCCAGTCCGTCCCCTTTGCCCTATCTACTAACGTTCTACTAAAATAGTCACTATTAGTATTGATCTTCTGGATGGCGGGTCTATACTACTAATTGTGAAGAGATTAGTAATAGAGTGGTTTGTGCGTCAACCCCTGCTCGCGAAGGCATTAAATCATGAGAAAGCCCCTCATCCCACCTCCCGCAGGGGATCTCTTTAAAGAAGTGAATGCCGAGTCGTTTCCGGCGATTTTCCAGGCGGTCCGCGATCCCTTGGTGGATTGCAGATACCTCCATTGGGATGAACTGCGGCAGCGCACCCCACCGCCGGGCCTGTCTATTCGGCAGTGGTGGTTTGGCATCAAAATGATTCGCCAAAATCAGTACCGTGCCCTGCCGTTGCAAGACAAGAGTGGGCAGTCTTTTCAATATCTCCTCCCCGACCCCATTCCGGCGCGCTTGCACGAGATCGACCGCAGGGCAGGTGGTTTCATTGAAATGCCAGAGCAGATTACCAATCCGGAAACCAAGGATCGCTACTACGTCGGGTCATTGATTGAAGAGGCCATCACCTCCAGTCAACTCGAGGGGGCGGCCACGACGCGGAAGGTTGCGAAAGAAATGATTCGGGCAGGGCGGCGGCCGCGCGACCGCAGCGAAAGAATGATCCTGAATAACTTCATCACCATGAAGCGCATCGGAGCCCTGAAAGACGAACCGCTCACGAAAGAACTGGTCCTCGAGATACACCGCCTCGTGACGGAGCAAACCTTGGACGATGCCTCCGCGGCGGGACGATTCAGAACGGATAGTGAAAAGATCGTGGTTGACGACGTGTACGGGCAGGTCTATCACGACCCGCCGCCGGCATCGCAGTTGGAAGAGCGGATGGCAGCGATGTGCGATTTCGCTAACGGCGCACCAGCAGGGACGTTCATCCATCCTGCGATTCGAGCCATTGTCCTGCATTTTTGGTTGGCTTACGACCATCCGTTCGTTGACGGCAATGGGCGAACCGCTCGTGCGCTGTTCTACTGGTCGATGCTGCACCATAAGTACTGGCTTTGTGAATACATATCCATATCCAACATCATCCGCAAGGGAGCGATGAGATACCAGCAAGCATTCCTTCATACCGAGACGGACGACAACGATCTGACTTACTTCATCCTTTACCACGTCGAAGTCATACGTCGCGCCGTTAGTCAACTTCACGATTACATCCGACAGAAGACCGAACAATTGCGAAAATTGCAGAGCGAACTGCGGGGCGTTGTGGTACTGAACCACCGGCAGCGAGATCTCGTCAGTCATGCTCTCCGTCATCCTAATCAACTCTACACTTGTGAGTCCCATCGGCTCAGCCACAATGTTGTCTATGAGACGGCGCGGAGAGATCTTTTGGATCTGGCCGAGCGTGGTCTGCTCATCGCGACGAAGGCCGGTAGGGCTTGGCGATTCTGCCCCGCCCCCGATCTCGAGCAGAAACTCGCTCGTATTTCATAGGAGGCCCCTTGCGATCGCCAAGCCCACTCAATTGACACGCAATCACCTGAACATAATAATCGACGGCATCCGGCTCTCTGTCTGGACGGAACTGAAAAAGTCGTTGTGGCGCGAGGCATTCACGGGCGAGTCGCCAAGAACCTCCGGGACCAACCATGCGAGTCACGTTTGATACGTCCGTGCTGGTGGCCGCGGTGCGGTCGCGCCGCGGCGCGAGCTTTACGCTCGTCAGCGCCATTCCATCTCCGGACTTCGAGATTTGCCTGTCCGTCGGGCTTTATACGGAATGGCAGGATGTACTGACCAGGCCGGAACATCTGCCTCCGGGCCGGACCGCCGAGGACGCATTGGGTTTTCTGCGATATCTCGCCGGCCACGCCTGGTTGCAGGACATATTCTTCCTGATCCGAGCGATGATATGATTGTGGAGTTGGCACTTGCTGCCAATAATCGCCGAAAGCCGAAAGCCATGAGCAACGTGACCTTCCAGATTCCCGAGTCGTTGTATCGCAGCATTCAGGCGTTGGCCGAGCGCGAAGGGTATTCCATCGACCAGTTTTTGGCCAGCGCCGCCGCCGAGAAGATGGCGGCGCTGCGGACGCTGGACTACCTGCGCCGCGAGGCGGCCAGCGGCCGCCGCGAAGACTTCGAGCGATTTCTGGCCGCCGTGCCGGGCCAGGAACCCATCGAGACCGATCGCATGCCTGGCGAATGATCCGGTGAGATCTTGGGGGCAAACCCTAGGCCAGCGCGCATCCCGCTCGGCCCCTCGACGATTGTCCGTGCTGTCCGCGGAATTCCAGCCCCCGGAATTCCAACATCAAACGGAGGCATTTGGCTCTTGATCCACTCGCCCGCGCAGCAGGTCGAGCTCCCTGCTATGCCGATAACCGCCAGAAAACCCGTAAGGTATCTGTGTACCCGAGCCGTCCAAACGTCGTGTGGCGAATCGTTGCCCATACCTCGCCGGGCTAAGGGGATAAGCACGCTTTCTTGATGGCGGGCCTGGAAGGAAGGGCCGAAATGTCCGTCGCCCCTCCACAGCCCACGATTCGCCGCCCCCGTGCTCGCGAGTGGCTTCGCGGGGCATTATCCCGCGCTCGCAACGAACCGTCAACGAGGCTCGTGGGGACGGGTTGGGTACGCCTGTGGAGGCCATTGATCCTCCCAATTGACAAGTAAATCTCTAAACATGATAATCAATACTTCGTCCGGCTGATTGTCTGCCGGTCGAGGCGTGATAGACTAATACTCTGCCCTTCCGCTTTGATCCAAGGAGTCCCATTGATGTCCGCCGAACAACCCACCCCGCAAGGCCTTGGAACGCTCGCACTCCATGCCGGGCAGCAGCCCGATCCCACGACCGGCTCGCGGGCCATGCCCATTCACCAGACCACCAGCTACGTCTTCAAGAGCACGGAACATGCCGCCAACTTGTTCGCCCTGAAGGAGATGGGCTGGATCTACACGCGGCTGATGAATCCGACCACCGACGTGTTCGAGCAGCGGATGGTGGCCCTGGAGGGGGGTATCGGCGCCGTGGCCTTTTCCAGCGGGCAACAGGCAATCGCCGTGGCGTTGTTCAATCTGGTCCATGCCGGCGGGCATATCGTCTCCGGGGCTGCCCTCTACGGCGGCACCATTACCCTGTTGGGACAAACCTTCAAACGGCTGGGGATCGACGTCACCTTCGTCGATGCCACGCGGCCGAAGGACATTGCCGCGGCGATCCGGCCCAACACGCGGGCCGTCTACATCGAGTCGGTGGCCAACCCGAAGAACGACGTGCTGGACTTCGCCGCCATTGCCGACGTGGCTCACGAGCACGGCCTGCCGGTGGTTTGCGACAACACGGTGCTGACGCCCATCCTGTTTCGGCCCTTCGATTACGGCATCGACATCAGCGTCTATAGCGCGACGAAGTTCATCGGCGGCCACGGCACCAGCATCGGCGGGGTGATCGTCGACAGCGGCCGCTTCGATTGGACCAAGGAGCCGGAGAAGTGGCCGCAGTTCACCACCCCCGATCCGTCCTACCACGGCACCGTCTTCCACGACGCGGTGGGCCCGTTGTGCTATATCATCACCTGCCGAACGCACTGGCTGCGGGACCTGGGCGGCGTGCTGAGCCCCTTCAACAGTTTCCTCTTCCTGCAAGGCCTGGAGACGCTGCACTTGCGCATGGTCCGCCATAGCGAAAGCGCGCTGGCGGTGGCGAAGTACCTCGAGGCGCATCCGCTGGTCACGTGGGTGAACTACCCCGGGTTGGCGTCGCACCCCGACTACCAGTTGACCAAGAAATATCTGCCCAAGGGCGCCGGCGCCATTATGGGTTTCGGCGTCAAGGGCGGTATGAAGGCGGCGAAAAAATTCATTGAATCGGTCAAACTGGCCTCGCACCTGGCCAATATCGGCGACGCCAAGACGCTGGTCATCCATCCGGCCACCACCACCCACAGCCAGCAGACGCCGGCCGAATTGCAGGCCGCCGGCATCAGCGCGGACTACGTGCGCCTCAGCGTGGGCTTGGAAGACCTGGTCGATATCGAGGCGGATCTTGACCAAGCCCTCAAGGCATCGCAACAATAGGATAATAGGGAAGGAAATAGCAAGTAGAGTGGGGCCGCCGCAGAGTCTCGTCCCCTCTCCCTCATGGAGAGGGGTAAGGTGAGGGCGAACGGAATAACGTTGTGCAACTGTAGGGAACGCCCTCCGTGGCGTTCCAGGCGTTAACGGTAAACCGGAACGCCACGGAGGGCGCTCCCTACAGCGATTCCTCCGGGAACCATACAACTTGATTTGGCCAGAACTTCGCTTCGGCCCTCACCCTAACCCTCTCCCAAAGGGAGAGGGGACCGGACGCGTGTTCGCTGCGCTCGACTTGGCATGCAACTCCGTAAGGCTCCCGCAACTATGGCTAGCCCCAGCAATTCCATTTTTCAGAGCAGCGACAGTGTCCGCGGCGGACAGCCGCTGCGCCATGCGCAATACGCCACCTTCGCGGAACCGCTGTCGCTGGAGCGGGGCGGCTGCCTGCCCAGCGTGACGGTGGCCTATGAGACCTACGGCACGCTCAACGCGCGCCGCGACAACGCCGTGCTGATTTGTCACGCCCTCTCCGGTGATTCCCACGTGGCCCGGCACGACGCCGGCGACGATCCGGGCTGGTGGGACCTGGTCGTCGGCCCCGGCAAGTCGATCGACACCGAGCGGTACTTCGTCATTTGTCCGAACATCCTGGGCGGTTGCCGTGGCACTACCGGCCCCAACAGCACGTGTCCG
>CAYYBU010000151.1:0-6630 GCA_964469945.1 uncultured Planctomycetaceae bacterium | reverse complement strand
CAACCTGGGTATCTACACCGCGCACCTCGATCCGGGCCGCTGCATCTACGCCACCAGCGAATTCCTCCGCATCAGCCACCATCACTTCGACGGCGTCGAGTTGCCCGACTTCATCGATGGCCTGACCGCCGCCGGACTACGCGCGCCGCCGCGGCCGCTGCCGCCCGCCAGTGCCGACGAACCCTTCCAAATCGAACCGGGCAACCGGTTGACGATCACGCGGCTAATCGCCCGGCTGAACCTGGCCCTGGACGATTCCCTGGTGGTGATTGCCGATACGGGCGATGCCACCTTTGCCTCCAGCGACCTGGTGATTCACCAGCAAACCGAATACCTCAGTCCGGCCTATTACACCTCGATGGGGTTCGCCGTGCCGGCGGCGCTGGGCGTCATGGTCGCGCGGCCCACCGCGCGTGCGGTGGTCCTGGTGGGCGACGGCGCGTTCCAGATGACCGGTACGGAGCTTTCCAGCATCGTTCGCTACGGCTTCAATGCAATCGTCATCGTGCTGGACAACCAGGGTTACGGCACGGAGCGTTTGCTGCAAGTCGGCGAACATCGCTACAACGACATTCAGCCGTGGCAGTACCACAAGTTGCCGGCAGTCTTGGGCGGCGGCACCGGCTACGAGGTTTGCACCGAGGGCCAGTTCGACGCTGCTTTGCGATCGGCCCTGGCCGACAGGAGCGGCATGAGCCTGATTCAGGCCCACCTCGATCCGCGCGATTCCAGCAAGGCCTTGCAGCGTTTGGCCGCCCGGCTGGGACCGCAGGTGAATGGGTAAGCTCCCCTCGCCCGCTCGCGGGAGAGGGGCCGGGGGTGAGGGCGGCAGGAACCGGGGAAACAACTTCTACCGCCTTCCGGCGAAATAGAGCCCCATATAGATTTTCGGGTCGATGACGATTCCAGTGCGGCGTTTCTCTTCCAACCAGGCATCGATGCCATCCAAAGGCGCTATCACAACGTCGATTTGTTCCTGGGCGTCGCCGCCGCCAGCGCCGACTTTCCGCGCGTCGCCGGCCAGAAACAGGTGGTACATCTCGGTGGTCAACCCCGCGGAACTGGGCCCTTCGATCAGCCGTTGCCAATGGGCCGCTTCATAGCCGGTCTCTTCCAGCAGCTCGCGGCGGGCGGCCTCGAACAACGGTTCATCGGCCGCGCCGGGCACGTCGCCCACCAGGCCGGCCGGCAGCTCGAGCACGCGCGAGCGCAGCGGGATGCGATATTGCTCGATCAGCACGATCCGCCGGTCCGCCGTGATGGGCACGATCACCACGGCGCCCGTGGTGTTGATGCGTTCGACCCATTCCCAGTGATTGGCGGCCACCAGGCGGGTGAATTTGCCTTCGGCGAGAATGCGAAGTTGATGTTGCGGCATGTTGCGATCCTTTCCTCACAGCTCTCGTCTTCTAAACTAATGGATGTCGGGCCGCGGGGCAATGGCCCTGCGAGCACGATGGGAAACACTTGTTCTGGACTTGGGCGGAAGAACCGGTCCCCCGTAGGTCAGGCTGTGCCTGACAGTCCGGGGCGTCAGGCACAGCCTGACCTACGATTTGCGGATGTTATTTTTCTGCCGATGCTACCGTCACGGCTTAGCCGTTCCTGACCGACAAAGACGGCACGTCACGGCGGACGTTCCCCAAAGCGGACTCGTCCCACGGCCCCCCCATGCGGCCATTTACAATCTCCCGTATCCAAGCTATAAATGGACTACCGAAAAAGAGGATCGGCAGGCATGAACGGCGGCAACGTTCTGGACGCAAAGCAGATGAATCGCGAGAAGGTGGGCGTGGCCCTCGCTTCCCTAGCGGCTGCCGTCGTCCTCACGCTGCTGAAACTGATCGTCGGCTGGTCGACCAATAGTCTGGGCATCCTTTCCGAGGCGGCCCATTCGGCACTCGATCTGCTGGCCGCCGGCATGACGCTGTGGGCCATCCGCATCGCCAGCCGGCCGGCCGACCGCCAGTTCACCTACGGGCATGGGAAGTTCGAGACTCTCTCCGCCCTGTTCGAGACCATGCTCTTGCTGGTGACCTGCATCTGGATCGCCTATGAGGCGATTCAACGTCTCTTCTTCCCGCATCCGACGCATGCTGTCAACGCCAACCTCTGGGCCTTCCTCGTGGTGTTGCTCTCCATGGTGGTCGATTTCTCCCGTTCCCGGGCGCTGTACAAGTGTTCGCGCAAGTTCAATAGTCCGGCCCTGGAGGCCGATGCCCTGAATTTTTCCACCGACATCTGGTCCTCGGCGGTCGTGCTGTTGGGGTTGGTGGGCGTCCTGCTGGCCGGGAAACTGCATCTTCCCTGGCTGACCAGGACCGACCCGGTGGCTGCCCTGGGCGTGGCCGTCATCGTCGTCTGGGTCAGCTTGCGGCTGGGCAAGAAATCGGTCGACGACCTTTTGGACCGTATCCCGGTCGATCTGCAAGAGAAGGTCACCCGGGCGGCGGCCGGCGTGACCGGCGTGCAGCAGGTCACGAAAGTCCGCATGCGGCGCAGCGGCGCCGAGGTTTTCGCCGACGTCACCCTCTCGGTCGGTCATTCGACGACGTTCGAGAAGTCGCACCAGATTGCCGACGAAGCGGCCGCGGCCGTGCGCTGCATCCTTCCCGGGGCCGACGTCGTCGTCCATGCCGAGCCGGTCTCGCCGCCCGGGGAGGAACTGACGACCAAGGTTCGCGTGCTGGCGGCCCGCCATGGCTTGGGCGCGCACGGCATCCGCATCTACGATGAAGCGGGGCAGTGTTGGCTCGAACTCCACCTGGAGGTCAACGGTTTGCTCAGCCTGGAGGAAGCCCACCACCAGGCCACGCAATTCGAGCAGGAGCTCCGCGCCACCGTGCCCGGGCTGACGCGGATCGTCTCGCACCTCGAACCGGTGGGCGACGCCATCGCCACGGTGCGGGCCGAGCCGGCCGGCCAGGCGCAGGTTCGCAAGGCGTTGGCCGACTTCCTTCGCACCTATCGGCTGGCCATCAATCCGCACGACGTGATTGTGCAGTCCGTGGGCGGCGAGTTGCAGGTGTCGTTCCATTGCCGGTTGAATGCGGCCACCGCGCTGACCGACGCCCACGAGCTGACCGTGAAGTTGGAGGAGTTTCTTCGCGCGAAGATTGCCAACTTGGGCCGCGTGGTCATTCACGTCGAGCCCGACACGACCACTTGCTCCGAGATCCCCCAAGAACGCCGTAGCAGGTAGGACGGGTCGTTCCGCCCTATGTTTCGTGCTCGACGCCCTCCAGCAGGCGCAAGAGTCCGGCCGAAGCCTCGGACTCCTCGCTGACCACCGCGCTGGCGCCCGCCTTTTTCGCCGCCGCCGCAGTGGATTGGTAGCGACATCGCACCAGGATCGTACAGGTGGCGTTGAGACGGCGGACGGCGCGGACCACCTGCAGCGACGCCTGGTCCTTGGGCACCGTGACGATGACCAACGATCCTTGCGGGATGCCGGCGCGGCGCAGCACCTGTAGGTCGGTGGCGTCGCCCGCCACCGTGCGGAAGCCCTCCTGGGCATAGGGGTGCAGATTGACCGGGCTCAGATCCACCAGGCACACGTCGATGCCGCTGGTCTCCAGCCGTGAGGCTACTTGGGTTCCGATCGGCCCCAAGCCGATGACGATGGCGTGCCGCACCGGCGCCAGCGTGAGCCCTTGCGGCGGGGCGCCTTCCAGTTCGCGGTCGAGCCAGGCGTCGGCCCAGCGCAGGCCGGTCTGGATCAGTTGCGGTGTCAGGATGAGAGTTCCCAGGGCGAGAAACAGCATGAGTTGAAAATGCCACGGCTCGATCAGGCCCGCGGCCAGCCCGCTGGAGAGGAGCAAGAACGAGAATTCCCCGAGTTGGGCCAGTCCCAATCCCATGCCGCAGGCGACGCGCCAGCGCAGGCCGAGCGCACGCAGTGCCACCGCGGCCGCAGCGGTCTTCAGCAACAGAATGCCGATCAAGCCGCCGCCGCACAACAGCGGATGCTGCCAGAGAATGTCCAGCCGCATTAGCGTGCCCAGGCTGACGAAGAACACGGCGGCGAACGTTTCGCGGTACGGCAAGACCAGGGCATCGACCTGGGCCGTCAAGCGGTTGCCGTTCAGGGCCAGGCCGGCGGCGAAGGCGCCCAAGGCGGGCGGCAGTCCCATCCCATAGGCCCCCAGGCCGGCGCCGCCCAGCATGGTGACGGCAAAGAGCACGACCAGCTCCGTGCTACGCAGTTCGGCCAACAGGGGAACGATCCAGCGTGCCACCACGCCCCGCAGCACGAGCACGATGGCCACCAGCAACACGGTCTTGGCAGCCAGGACGACCCAGGTGGCGGCAGCCGGTTGCGTGCCCGTTTGGGTTAGCAGGGGAATCAGCAACACCAGCGGCACCAAGGCCACGTCTTGAAAGAGCAGGATGGCGATGGCACGCCGCCCGTGGGCGGTGGCCGTCTGGCCATACTCTTCCAAGGCTTTGTAGACCAGCACAGTCGAGCTCAGTGCCGCGGCGGCGCCGATCAGCACGGCCGGCCGCCACGGCAGCTTCAGCAACATGCCGGCCGCAATCACCGGCGCCGCGCAAAGCATCATCTGCAAACAGCCGCCGATGAAAAAATACCGTCCCAGCCGCACCAACTCTTCCAGCGAGAACTCGATGCCGATGGAGAACAGCAGCAGCAGGGCCCCGGCCTCGGCCAGATAGCTCAACTCGTTATGCTGTTGGCCCACGACGAGGCGGATCCCGCCTTCGCCGATCAAGGCGCCCACGATCAGGTAGCCGGTGAGAATCGACAGTCCGAACCGTTTGCAAATCACTCCCGCGGCCAAGCCTGCCAGGAGCACCAGCAACAGATTCAGCACGAGTCGAGCGACCAACGGTGTTTCCATACCCACGACTTTCCGGCCGCAAATAGTCCTTGGATTGCCCATTTCCTCGCCGGAGGTGTTCAATTCCCTCGGCAGGAAGGACGCCTTCCGAATCCTAAAGGAAATGGACCTCTCGGGAAAGGTCCAGACAACAGGAGATCTGCAAAGTCGGGGTCTGGTCCGTTTTTCGGCGCGAACGCCCGGTGTTCCAGGCAAAGCCTTGTCCGAAAACATGGACCTGACCCCTTCACGTCAGACTTTGCAGTTCTCCTGGTCCAGGAAATCGGTTAGTGGCATTGTTGTGGGACAGACTTTATAATCGAGGCACTGCGTTTGTCCCGACAGTAACCGTTCACGCGGGGAAGAGGGGGACAGGTCCATGTTTTCGGACGACGTCGCACTTGGAAACGGCGCGGATTGGCCGAAAAATGGACCAGTCCCCGCCCGCCCCGTGAACGGTTACGTCCCGACATGCTTGCCTGAGAAGCCACTTCCAAACCCTGCCGCCCTCACCCCCCCGCTGCCCCTCTCCCGCCTCTAACCAGCGAAAGGTGGGCCAGCGGAGTTCCAAGGAGAAAAGCATGAACAGATTGATTTCCATCATGACGGCCATCGCGAGTGTTGCCATGTCGCTGGCGTTTACGCCCGTTT
This sequence comes from uncultured Planctomycetaceae bacterium, assembly GCA_964469945.1. Classification (GTDB taxonomy): domain Bacteria; phylum Planctomycetota; class Planctomycetia; order Pirellulales; family Thermoguttaceae; genus CAYYBU01. The sequence continues at coordinate 1,141 of CAYYBU010000151.1, read as the reverse complement.
GGGCTGTTGGGCCATTGCATGGGGACTTGTATGTCTCGCCCAAGGGAAACGACACTTGGTCGGGCCGCCTGGCCGCGCCCCGCGGCGATGGAGGCGACGGGCCGCTGGCGACCCTGGCCGGCGTCCAGCGGAAGGTGCGTGAGCTCCGTAAAGCGGAACCGCAACGAAAGCAAGCGGTTGTCGTCTTGGTTCGCGGCGGCACGTACGTCCTCTCCGAGCCGATTCGCTTTGGCCCCGCCGATTCGGGCACCCCACAGTCGCCGACCATCTATGCGGCCTACGACCAGGAGCGGCCGCTGTTTAGCGGCGGACGACAGATCGGCGGTTGGCAAGTGGACGCCCAAGGGCGCTGGCACGCGACGCTGGCAGACGTCAAGAGCGGCCAGTGGTCGTTCGCCCAGCTTTTTGTAAACGATCAGCGGCGCTTCCGACCACGCTTGCCCAAGCAGGGCTACTACACCATCGCCCGAAAGGTGCCGCCTTCGCCGCAAGCGGTTCATGGATGCGATCGTCTCGGTTACTCGGGCGACCAGTTGCGCGACGACTGGGCCAATCGCGGCGATGTCGAGGTGGTGGGCTTTCACGAGTGGGCAACCTCGCGCATGCGCATCGCATCGCTCGATCCCAAGGAGCACGTGGTCACCTTTACCGGCGCCACGACGAATCCGTCCGGGTGGGGGGCCTTTCGGCAAGGCTATCGTTTCCTGGTGGAGAATGTCCGCGAGGCATTGAGCGAGCCGGGGCAATGGTACTTGGACCGCCCCAGCGGCACGCTGACCTACATCCCCATGCCGGGCGAGAATGCGGCCAGTACCGCGGTCATCGCGCCGCGGCTGGCAGAGTTGGTGATTCTGGAAGGTGATCGGCAACGGAAACAGTGGGTCGAGCACATCCAGTTCCGCGGGCTGACTTTTGCCTACGGCAACTGGACGCTGCCGGCCGCCGGGCAGAGTTTTCCCCAGGCCGAGATCGAGTTGGATGCGGCCGTATCTGCGGTCGCCGCCCGCGACATCGCCTTCGAGGGCTGCGCCGTGCGCCACGTGGGCGGCTACGCCATGGCCTTCGGCGCCGGCTGCCAACGGAACCACATCGAGCACTGCGAGTTGGTCGATCTTGGCGGCGGTGGCATCAAGATCGGCCA
>CAYYBU010000150.1:0-6672 GCA_964469945.1 uncultured Planctomycetaceae bacterium | reverse complement strand
TGCTCGGCGCCGAGGTGATGCTCCCCGCACCACTCGGCCAGTTTCCACTGCTCGGCGGACGTGTCGGCATACTGCGGGCGGATCTTCTGATACTCCTGCTCCTCGGGCCGCGCCGCCACGACCTGCTTGACCTGCGCATTGGCCAGGATCATTTTTCCGCCCGAGGGCAAGCGGATCTCGTAGTTCTGTCGCTCGGGCTCGTCGCGGTTGAGCCACTCGCCTTCGACGCGGCCGCCGTTGGCAAGCTGGAACACTTCGGCGCCCGCCCGTGGGCAAACGCCTGCCAACATGCCTGCCACAACGGTCAGGCCGACGACCAGAGGTTTGATGGCCATATTGTTTTCCTCGCCCAGTGTGGGGTCCGGTCCATTTTTCGGCGAAAAGGCGTCGTCTCCAGTTCCGGGCGTGGTCCGAAAACATGGACCTGACCCCTTGGCGTGCCTTCTGTTAGTATATCGAAAGCCGAGCGTGGCGGACAATTGGAATCCCCTCGCGTTGCGGGTTTTTCGCTACTGCATCACCTTTTAGTGGGGACTCCTTGGCGAACTCCCCCCAAATTGCCCTGGAACCGGAAGCCGCGGCGGGTTACAAAGAGCGGACGGAATTGTAGGGTGGGACGAGCGGAGCGAAGGCCCACCATCGGTTGCGTGCGGCTCATGGTGGGCCTTCGCTCCGCTCGTCCCACCCTACCACCTCAAAAAAACTCGCCCTGCGGCGGCAAGGACCTATTGCGATGTCGCGACTGCTGCTGATCATCCTGATCGTCGCCGTGGGCGTGGGCGGTTGGTATCTCTACGCCAACTACACGATCGAAGTGCATCGCGGCGCGCAGGGAAACCTGGAGTACGTCAAAGTCGTGCCGCGCGGCGCTCGCGCCCCCGCGGGCGGCGAGGATTTTGCCGATCAGCCGCCGGTGGCCGCCGGCCGCACGTTCATCCGCATTGCCACCTTCGACGTGGAAGGGCTCGACGAGAACAAGCTGGCCAACCACCGCGTCAGCGACGTGCTGGTCCGCGTGTTGCCGCACTTCGACGTCATTGCTCTGCAGGGCATTCGCGCCCACGGTCGCGGCCTGCTGGTCCGCCTGGTCGAACAGCTCAACGCCACGGGGAAGTGCTACGACTTCGCTTCCAGCCCGGCCGCCGATCGCGAGGGCATGGAGCAGTACAACGCCATCTTGTTCGATCGCAGCAGCGTGGACGTCGATCGCTCCACGGTGCAATTCATCGAAGACCCGGGGGGCGGTTTCCGCCACAAGCCGCTGACGGCCTTGTTCCGCGTCCGCGGGCCGCCCGAGGCCGAGGCCTTCACTTTCGCCCTGATCGACGTACAGACCGACCCCAATCGGGCCGCGGCGGAATTGGACCTGCTGGCGGGCGTGTTCCGCGCCGTGCGCGACACCGTGCGCACCGGCGGCCACACCGAGGACGACGTCATCCTGCTGGGCGATTTGGAGGCCGACCACGAGCACTTGGGGCAACTGGGCCGCGTCCCCAATCTGACCGCGGCGGTGACCAACACGCCCACCACCACGCGCGGCACTCGCTTGGCCGACAACATCCTCTTCGATCGCCGCGCCACGGTGGAGTTTACCGGCCGTTCGGGCGTGTTCGACCTGATGCGGGAATGCGACCTCTCGATGCAGGACGCCCTGGAAGTTTCCGAGCACATGCCGGTGTGGGCCGAGTTCAGCGTGTACGAGAACGGCCAGCCCGGCCATGTCGCCATGAAGAGTGTCATGAAGAGCCGATGAGTACGACCCTCTCCGCCCGCTTCTCCGACGCTCTGCTTTACGCGGCCGCGCTGCATGGCCGGCAGACGCGCAAGGTCTCCGGGGCGCCCTACGTGTCGCACTTGCTGGGCGTGGCCGGCATCGTGCTGGAATACGGCGGCGACGAAGACGAGGCCATCGCCGCCCTGCTGCACGACGCCATCGAGGATCAGGGGGGCGCGGCCGCCCGCGAGGAGATTCGCCGTCGCTTCGGCGACGCGGTGGCGGCGATCGTCGACGGCTGCTCGGACGCCGAGACGATCCCCAAGCCGCCCTGGCGCGAGCGCAAGGAGGCGCACCTGGCGCACCTGGCCGGCGCCGCAAGGTCGGTGCGGCTGGTAGTGGCGGCCGACAAGCTCGACAACGCCCGCGCCTTGCTGCACGAGTACAGACTGCGCGGCGAGTCGCTGTGGGGATTCTTTCATGGCCGCCGCGACGGCACGCTGTGGTATTACCGGTCCATGGTCGACGTCTTGAAGCGCGCGGGCGTCGATGCCTTGGTCGAGGAGTTGGACCGCGCGGTGGCCGAACTGGAGCGGCTGTGCGGATTGTAGGGATGACGCGGCGGCTCGTATGGATCGGCACGGCGACGTTTTTTTCTCCGACCGCGGTCGCGGCGACATCAGAGTCTGCCATGAACTAGGGTTTGAGGATGGCCTTCAGGGTCTGCAACCGGTCCGGGCGAGAATGCGCGGACAGTTGCAATGACCGAGGCAGGAAGGTTCCTCGAACATGGATTCGCTTCGTCACCGTCGGCACGTTCGTCCTCTCCTCGTCGTTTGTATCGCACTAGGCGCCGCCGCCGCAGTTTTTGCGGGGGCGACGGCCATAGTCATGGCCATCTTGGCCGGCGCGACAACGATGGCGGTGTTCGTCGTCATGGACCGTCGCTTCCGCGCCGACCGGCAACAAGCGCGCGACGAGCGGCTCAAGGGCAGGCTCGCGGAGGAGTCGCTTCATACGATCCTCAATTCGCTTCCCTTCCCCTTCATGATCGTGACGAAGGACAAGCACATTCGGCACGTGAACGCCGCCGCCGTCGACTTGATGGGTTACCAGTCGCCGGACGAATTGCTGGGCTGCGTGTGTCACGGGGTCGTGTGTCCGGCGGAGCGAAACGCTTGTCCCATTCTCGATCTTTCGCAGCAGGTCGATAAATCCGAACGGACCTTGTTGGCCAAGGGGGGCAAGCGGATCCCCATTCTCAAGAGCGTCGTGCCCGTGCGCCTGGACGACGAAGACGTGCTGTTGGAATTGTTTCTCGATATTTCCGAGCAGAAGCGGTACGAAGGAGAGCTTCGTCGGGCCAAGGATGCCGCCGAAGCGGCCGTCACCCGGCTGCGCACCCTGTCCCGGGCGGTTGAACAAAACCCCGCTTCGGTCGCGATTACCGACACCGCGGGAACGATCGCGTACGTGAACCCGGGCTTCGTCGCCACGACCGGCTATTCGCTGCAAGAAGCGACGGGCAAGAATCCGCGCGTTTTGAAAAGCGGCGTTCACCCGCCCGAGTTCTACACGCAGATGTGGCAAACGCTGGCGCGCGGAGAGGTGTGGCGAGGCGAGATCTGCAATCGGAATCGCAGCGGCGAACTGTATTGGGAGGATGCCACCATCGCTCCCGTTCTCGATACCGACGGTCGGACGACCCATTTCGTGGCGGTGAAAATCGATATCACCGCCCGCAAACAGGCCGAAACGAAAGTGGCGGACGTGGTCCACCAGATTCAGAGAACGACAGCGTTCCAGCAAGCGATCCTCAACAGCGCCGAATACGCGATCATCGCCACCGAGGTCAACGGCACGATGACGGCGTTCAACACCGGCGCCGAACGCATGCTCGGCTATCGCGCCGAGGAGGTCGTGGGCAAGATCGCCCCGGACGTCATTCACGACCGCGACGAAGTGATCGAGCGGTCGCGGGAATTGTCCGCCGAGCTGGGTTTCGCGGTAGCGGCGAATTTCAAGACTTTCGTGGCCAAGGCGCGCCTGGGCCAGTCCGACGAGCACGAGTGGACTTTCATCCGCAAAGACGGCACGCGATTCCCCGTGATGCTTTCGGTGACCTCGATCCGGGATCCGTCGGGGCAAGTCACGGGATTCCTGGGCATCGCCCAAGACATCACGGCGCGGAAAGAAGCCGAACACGCCTTGCGCGCCAGCGAAGAACGCCATCGGCTGCTGGCCGAGAACATGCGCGATGTCGTCTGGGCGACCGACCTGGCGGAGAAAACAACCTACGTCAGCCCTTCGATCGAACTGCTCAATGGTTATACGCCTGCGGAATGGGCAAAGAAAAGCATCGAGGAAAAGTTCACGCCGGAGTCGGTGGCCCGGATGCGGAAGCGGTTCGCCGAGGTCCGCCATCAAGCCGCGACGGATGCGGCCTCGCTCGCACAATGTATTTCCATCGAGGCGGAATACCTTTGCAAGAACGGCGGCACCGTATGGACCGAAATGAACATGACCTGGATCCTCGGAAAGAAGGGCATTCCGGTCGGCGTGATGGGAGTCACGCGCAACATTTCGGTGCGCAAGAAGGCGGACCAGGAGCTCCAGGAAAACGCCCGCAAGCTCGAACGGGCCAATCGTGAGTTGGAGAAAGCCAACGCCGCCATCCAAGCCGCCAACCAGGCCAAGAGCGCGTTTCTGGCCACCATGAGCCACGAGCTGCGCACGCCGCTGAACGGCGTGATCGGTATGACCGAACTGTTGCGGCACACCGAACTCGACGAGCGGCAGCGACAATTCGTCGAAGCCTGCCACTCCAGCGGCAGGTCGCTCTTGGACTTGATCAACGACATTCTCGATTTCTCCAAGATCGAAGCGGGCAAGATGGAACTGGAGCATCGCGACTTCGACGTGGAATTGCTCGTCCAGGAGGTCGCGGGGCCGATGGGCCTGCTGGCCCGGCAGAAGGGGCTGCAATTCGCCACGCGCATCGCCCCGCAGGTTCGCCGCGGCGTGCGCGGCGACAGTGTGCGGCTGCGGCAAGTGCTGATCAACCTGATCGGCAACGCCATCAAATTCACCGAGGCCGGCGAGGTCGCCGTGAGCGTCGGGCCGGCCGAGTTGCACCCCGGCGAGGCCACCCTCCGCTTCGAGGTTTCCGACACGGGCATCGGCATTCCGCCGGACCGCATCGAGCGGCTGTTCCAGTCGTTCTCGCAGGCCGACTCGTCGACCACGCGCAAATACGGTGGCACGGGACTCGGTTTGGCGATCTGCAAACGCCTGGTCGAGTTGCTCCACGGACAAATCGGCGTTCGCAGCGTGGCCGGTCAAGGCTCGACCTTCTGGTTCGAGGTGCCCTTGCGGCCGGCCCCAACCGCACGAGCACCGCAGCAGGATCGCGCGGAAGCAAGCGATGCGAGTCAGCCCACGCGCGGCGATCTTCTGCAAGGCCGGCGCGTGCTGCTGGTCGAGGACAACCGCGTCAACCAGATGTTCGCCGGCGAGATTCTACGCCGCGTCGGCATCGCCTGCCGCACGGCCGAGAACGGGCGGCAAGCCCTTGAAGCCGTCGAAAGCGAGCCCTTCGATCTGGTGCTGATGGATTGCCAGATGCCGGAAATGGACGGCTTCGAGGCCATGCGCCGGCTGCGGGCCATGGAACGCGACGGGCGGCTGGCCGGACACCTGCCGGTGATCGCACTGACCGCCAGCGCGGTTCAAGGCGATCGCCAGCGCTGCTTGGACGCCGGCATGGATAGCTATATCAGCAAGCCGTTCGACGCCGAGAGCCTGTTGGATGCGATGGGACGCTTGTTGGCGACGCAGAAGAAGGAGCCCACCGCAGAACCGCCCGCGGAACCGCAACCCATGCCGTCGGCTGCTTGCAGTACGCCGCCCATCGATCGCGACGCACTGGCGCGACGCTGCATGGGCGACTTGGAGTTTGCCGCGGAGTTGTTGTCCGAGTTCGAGAACATGCTCGCCGATCGCGTGGAGCGGATCGCCCGGCCAGTGCGAGAGGGCAATGCCGCGGCTGCCGGCGTAGCGGCTCATGGCCTCAAAGGCGAAGCGGGGACGATGGCTGCCGAGTCGTTGCGTGCGCTGGCCGCTGCGATCGAGTCGGCGGGCAAGGCCAACGAGCTATCCAAGGTGGCGGCGCTGGTGGATCAACTCGGCGACGAGGTTCAACGCTGCCGGCAGTATATTCCCGAGTTGCGGCGGCAATTGGCGGCGCCCTGAGCGGCGGCTCTTACCGCGGCAAATCACCCCACACCCCATCCGACGGGTGGACGCAAGGATGGCCTTGCCATTTCGCTGGTATCTGTGATAATACCGTAAGGATCGCACGTGCTAAGCTTCATTAGGCCGTGAAATGACGATTTGATGCGGAACATTCACAAAAGGCGTCCGTATGCTGCTATCATTCTCCGTGGAGAACTTCCGCTCCTTCCGGGCCGAAGAGACCTTGAACCTGCTGGCCTCTTCGCGCCTGAGCACAACGCCGGGGTCTCCGCATTGCCATGAAGTTGCCGGGACCGGAGAGCATGTCCTCCGCGTCGCCTCGTTATATGGTGCGAACGGGGCGGGAAAGTCGAACCTCGTCCGCGCGATCCGCCTCCTGGAGCGGTTGGTTCTTCATGGTACGCCGCCGGGCAAACCGATCTCCTACACGCCATTCGTCCTGGACGGTGAATCCCCAACCAAGCCGAGTTCCCTTGAACTGCAGTTCGTCGAGAAGGGCGAAGTCTTCCGCTATGGGATCTGTTATGACGCCGAGCGAATTCACGAGGAGTGGCTCGCCGTTTACAGAGGGAAGAAGGAGCACAACGTCTTCACTCGGCTCAGTGAGGAAGACGGAACCACCACAGTCGGTCTTGGGCCGCCGGCCGGCGGGGCAAGTTTTCCCAGGAAGATAAAGGCGCTCGCGGAGGTTGGCGCCCGGCCGA
>CAYYBU010000149.1:0-6682 GCA_964469945.1 uncultured Planctomycetaceae bacterium | reverse complement strand
GGCCAGGTCGTTCAACGGATACAGCAGCGTCAACTCGTCGCGGAAACCGATCACCTCGGCCAACAGCGGCACGCCGGGCGCGCGGTCTATCTCCGCTACCGCCCCCACGGGCGCCGGAAAGCCGGCCACCGCGATGGTCATACCCACCGTTTGCGCCACCGTCCCGCTCAGGGCAGTGGGCATCACGGCATCGAGTTGTTCGGCCAAATTCAACATCGCGCGATCACCTTTCCGCGTTGCGATCCGTCAGTTCCTCTTCAATCCGCGCCAACTGGGCCTCGAACTGCTGGTCGATGACGCCGAAACGCGTCTCCACGCGGCAGCCGCCGCGCGTCACGGCCGCGTCGGCTACCAACTCGGCGCTCCCCAGGCCGGACATCTCTCGGATGAGTAATTGTACCTGGTCACCCAAAGCGGCCCGGTCGTCGGGGTGCAGGTGAATGCGCACCTGCGCGCTGCCGGCGGCCAATTCCAGGGCCTCGCGGACCAGGGTCAGCGTGATCTCCGGATGTGCGGTCAACTCGCGGCGGATAAGCCGTTTGGCGATGGCGGCAGCCACGTGGACGCCGCTGGCCTCCCACTGCGTCAGCCACGTCTGCTTGGCGTCTTGGATATCATGCGTGGCCTTCCGCAGCGCCGGCAACACGGTGGCCAGTTGCTTCTGCACGACTTGCTCGACGGTCTGCAGGGCCGCCTGGCGGCCTTCCACTTCGGCGCGGCGTCGCAGCGCGGCGGCCTCTTGCTGCGCCCGGGCCACGATCTTCACCGCCTCGGCCCGCACGTGGTCGAGGTAGCCTTTTGCCTGGGTGGTCATGTCGTCGAAGTTGAAGGCGACGCCACTGACGCCCAGCTTTCCATCGGTAGCACGAATCACGGTCGACATGGAATATCCTTATCCGAATGTAGTAGGCACACGGCGTGTGCCGTAATCGGCGGACGGCACACGGCGTGTGCCTGCTACATTATGTGGAAACGCGCTCCAATGGTTTGCTGGTCCGAAGGGCCTGCCGCTGCGCCAAACGGGCGATCTGCCGCCGCGCCTCTTCGACGTCGCGGAGGCGGACCGGCTCGGGGTGTTTCAACTGCCGCCGCGCCCGCTGGGCTTCCGCCGCGGAAAACTGCCCCAGGAGACGTTCGACCAATTCCGGCGCGGCGCCCAACATCGCGGTCATGAGCAACTCCCAATCGGCCGTTCGCGCCACGTCCCTCAGCAGCCCGTCGTCGGCGTCGGTCAGATCGTCGAAGGCCATCGGCCGCGGCCCCAGCCGCTCCGCCAAGCAACGATCGGTGGCTGCCAGGTTATCGAGAATCTGCATGCCCGTTCGTCCGTCGGCCGCTTCCAAAATACCGGTCACCGCAGCCAAGCCGGCCACTCGGCGACGCTGCATGTACACCTGCTGCGACAGGCGCGCTTCCAATGCCTCTTCTACCTCGCGGAGGATCTCCGGGTCGGTCTCTTCCAAGTCCACCAGGCGATGGACGACTTCCGTTTGCAACCCCGGCTGCAAGCGGGCCAGCACGCCGCCCGCCTGTTGCGGTGGCAAGTGCGAAAGCACCAGGGCGATGGTTTGCGGACGCTCGCCGGCCAGCACGCGGGCGAGTTTGCCGGACTCGGCCTCGCGAAGGAAATGGAACGGCTCGCTGGGCTTCGCTGCCGGTAAAGCCTGCTCCGAGTAGGTTTCCGTCTCCGGCCGCACCGACAGCCGCCGCGCCAGGCTATCGTTCAATTCGATGCCGGGCGGACTCTTGCCGGGCAACAGCGGTCCGATGCGGAAGAACTCGTCAATGACGCGACGCTGCTCGGCATGGTCGATGTCGTCCAAATCCACCAGGATCTCCCGCACTTGCCGGGCCTGTTCCTCGCCCAATTGATCGAGCACCACGTTGGCGGCCGCCTCGTCGAGGCTCGCCACCAGGATGGCTGCTTTACGCAGTCCGTCGTGGGTCATTTTCGTCGTTGTCATGGTCATGCTTCCCTACTGCTCCAGCGAACCCGGCACACGGTGTGTCGGATACATTACGGGCCATTTCCGATCCAGGCGCGCAAAATGTTGGCGGCCGCGTCCGGGTCCTCCTGTACCAATTCGGAAAGTTCGTCGCGCAACGACGGACCGCCGCCGCTGAAACGCCGCAGCCGCCGGGCCGCCACGGTCTCCGGCGACTCGCGCTCGCGCTGGCCCGCCTCTCCCGCCGTCGCCGGTTCGGAGGCAACCCGCAGTTGCTCGGTGGTGCCTTCCGTCGCGCCGGGCACGCTGCGGACCATCGACCGCAACACCAGCAGGCTGACCAACCCCAGACCGATCATGCCCAACGTGCTCCAATACTCCGCCAGCCAGACGACGACCTTCTGTCCCGTGCCCGGCGTGGGAATGTCGGCCGGCTTGATGTCTTGCAGGCTGGTGATGGTGACCAGGTCGTTGATGTCGGTGGTGGTCTTGGCCGGCGGCAGCAACGCGGCGACGTGTTTCTGAATCTTTGCCGTCTCCTCGGTGCGGACGGCGTCCAGGGCCGCCGCGTCGGGCGGCTTGGCCTCTTGCCCCGTCGGCGGCGGATTGCGCTCGCGCCACACTTTCTCGAAATAGCTGTTGGGAATGATCACTGCCACCTTGACAAGATCGGGCGTCAGGCCGACGTTCTCTTTCTCGACTTGCGTCGTACCGGGGACGCTGTGCTGTTCTTCCGTGGTGTCTTCTTCTTCGTCGTGCGAGCCTTTCGCGGCCGCGCCGGCCAAGGAGGCTGCGCCGTTGGAGGTGGCCTGGTAGCCGGGGCGTCCGCCGCCGCCGGCACTGCCATCGCGACTGTGGGTCGTGCCCTTGGTTTTGGAATCGATCGTCACCGGCTTGGTATAATCGACCGTGCTGGTGTGGGTAAACTTCTCCCGGTTCAATTCCACGTTGGTTTCCACCGTCAAGTTGGGAATGTAGGACAGCGCACCCAGAATCTTGGTCTTCAACTCGCGTTCCCAGCGAGTCTTGACGGCAAGATACAGATTCTCGCCGCCGGCGCCGCCGTTTTCCATGTCGCCGTGATAGACCAGACCGGAATTCAAGTCGGCCACGGTGACGCTTTCGGGTTTCATGCCGTTGGCAAAGCCGACCGTGTAACGGATCGATTCGACCTGCGACTCCTTGACCGGCTCGGTGCCCACGGCCTTGACGCTCACCGACGCCGTCTTCACCCGCTCGCGGCCGAAGCCGCCCGGTTTGTTTTCCACGGCAATCAACACGGAGGCCCTTTCGATCCCCGGCATGTTGCGGATCACCAGTGCCAGTTCCTCCTGCGTGGCGATGCGCATGCGTTCCTCGCGCTGCGCGGCGGATTCGAAGGGGTTCCCCTTGTCCACGGCCTCATTGAGGATCGAACCGAAGTTCGCCGGCAGGGCTTTGGCGTCGGCCAAGGCGCCCATGTAGAGCCCCTGCTGCCCGTGCGGCACGCGAATCTTCGATCCCTCGATGACGAAGTCATCCAGTTTTGCCTTGCCGAACGCCGCCTGCATGACTTGCAAGTCGCGGTCCTGGATCGGCGCGCCGCTGAGTAGATAGGTGTCCGCGCCGCCCGCCTCGTAGCGGAACAGGTATCCCAGGCTGATCACGACGGCCACCAGCAACAGCCCGGCGGTGATCCGCGCCCCGGGCGTCATGGAGCGGAACAAGTCGGTCAGTTGGGCGGCGGCTTTGTTGAGGAAATCCATACTACACTCTCACGTTCTGCACGTCCTCGAAGGCTTGCACGATCTTGTTGCGCACTTGCATCATCAGTTGGAAGGCGACGTCGGCCTTCTGCACGGCGGTCAACACCTCGACCGGGCTCACGTCGCCGCCGGTGGCCAGCTTGTCCACGGCATGGTCGGCCGCCTGCTGCATGGAATTGACTTCCTGGATCGATTGCAGCAGGAAGTTCTTGAACGACGCGCCGGGCGCGGACGGCGCAGCCGCTGCGGCGGCGGGCGCCTGCAAAGCGGCGAGGGTCGGGTTCTGGATGCTTCCAATAGGGTTCATCAGGCGATGATCTTCAAGGTTTGTTGTTCGATGTCTTTGCTGATCTCCATGGCGCCCAGGTTGGCCTCATAGGCCCGCGAGGCTTCCAGAGCATCGGTAAACTCGCCCATCATGCTGATGTTGGGATAGGCGACATAGCCTTTGTTCGGTCCCTCTTTGATGGCGTCGGGATTGTGGGGATCGAACTTCAGCTTCGGCTCGGCCTGCGAGGTCTCCACCGAGCTGACCTTGACGCCAGCCGCACCGTTGGCCCCCACGCTCTCGTCCGCCTGAAAAATGACGAATCGCGACTGGTACGGCACCGCCTCGCCGCGTTCGTTGTGCGTCGTGGTGACGTTGGCCAGGTTGCTGGAGATGGCCGTCATGCGCATGCGCTGCGCCACCAAGCCGCTAGAGCTGATGTCGAGTGCCGGAAACATGCCCATTTAGTTCTTCTCCACTAGACCTTTTCACTGATCGCCGACTGCAATAAATGGAACTGATCGATCAACAGCGACAACGCCAGGTTGTGCTGGATATGGTTCTGAGCCATTTCCGAGGCCTGCGATTCCATGTTGACGTTTCCCTGATCGTGCCGCAGCATCGAGACGGAGTTCTTCGCCACTTCGGCCAGCGGAGTGGCCGACTCCGCGGCCAACTCGCCCGGTGAAGTCGCGGCGCCACCGCTCTGTTGCGATTGGATGGCCGTCTTCAAACGCTCCTGAAAATCCTCCACGGAGAGGTCCCGGGCCTGGTAGCCCGGCGTATCGAGGTTGGCGATGTTGCCCGCCAACACGGTATTCCGCGCTTGCGTGAAGTTGACCACCTGTTCGAGCACGGGAATGCTCGTCGCTTGAAACAGGCTCGATAACATGACTTCACCTTGTCTTTCTCGGGGAGAAGAGGGACAGTCCCCCTTCTTGCCCATTTCCGTTTTCCGCCCAATCTCTCCGGCCGACGGAGCTTGCCTATGCAAGCGGCGTACCGCAGCCGACCGGCCCACTGCCACGAACCGCTGTTGTCGAACGTCTAAGGTCTTGTTTGATCGAGGTTTACCATTGTTCGCCAAACGCCATCCGGAAATCGTAGGTCAGGCTGTGCCTGACACCCGCTCCGTCAGGCACAGCCTGACCTACGGAACCGGCCGCTGCGACCGGCAGATTGTGCCCGTCCCCAGCGGCACTTTCTGCCGATTACTCCTCCATCGCAAATGATTTTTCCCTGGGGGCATATCCATATTGTCTGAGTTTTCCGGAGAGCGTACGGAGGCCAATGCCCAGGGCCTTGGCCGTCTTCGCTCGATGACCGCCAAAATGTTCCAGCGTAGCCTCGATGAGCCGGCGTTCCATGGTTTCCAGACTGACGCCGACCGCAATGCCGTCCTGATTCGGGCCGTTGCCGGTTGGCAGACTGCCGGCCGCCGGACCGCCGCCCGCCGCATCGAGAATCAGCCAGCGGCGTAGTTCGTCGGCGGCCACCGGTTTGCCGGCATGGAGCACGCTCGCCCGGGTGATGATGTTTTCCAGTTCGCGGACATTGCCCGGCCAATCGTACTTCAGCAGCAGATCGCAAGCCGACGGCTCCAACGTGCAGGGTTCGCGCTGCAAGCGTTGCGCACAACGTTGGAAGAAGTGGTCGGTCAGGGCGGGAATGTCTTCGCGGCGTTCGCGCAACGGGGGCACCACCAGCGGCACCACCGCCAGGCGGAAATAAAGGTCTTGACGAAAACGGCCCCGCTCGACCTCGGCATGCAAGTCGCGGTTGGTGGTGGCCAACACGCGAACGTCGACTTGCCGGGTCTGGCTCGATCCGACGCGCTCGAAGGAGCGTTCCTGCAGGACGCGGAGCAGCTTGGCTTGCAGGGCCAGATCGATCTCGGTGACTTCGTCAAGCAGGATGGAACCGCCGTCGGCCATTTCGAAGCGGCCGATCCGCGGCGCGTCGGCGCCGGTGAAGGCCCCGCGCTCGTGGCCGAACAGTTCGCTTTCCATCAAGTGCGCCGAGAGCACCGGGCAATTGAGGCTCACCAGGGGCGCGGCACTGCGGTCGCTGGCGGCATGTACGGCCTTGGCCACCAACTCCTTGCCGGTGCCACTTTCCCCGCTGATAAGGATCGTTTCCGGCGTGGCGGCCACCTGAGCAATCCGCGCCCGCAACGCCTCCATGCAGGCGCTAGACCCGATCATCGCCGCAGTCTCGCCGGCGGCCGAGTGGCCCGACCGGGCCGGTTGCCGCAAGAGCCGGCCGTGACGGATCGCTTGCGCCACCAGCCGCTCGATCTGATCGGCGTCGAACGGCTTTTCGATGTAGTCGAAGGCGCCGTGCCGCATGGCCTCGACCGCCGAGTTCACCGTGGCATGGGCCGTCACCATGACCACTTGGGCGGCGTAGCGGCGTTGCTCCAGTTGCACGATAAATTCCAGCCCACTCATGCCCGGCATCTTCAAGTCGGTGATGATACACTCGTAGCTCTCCTCGTGCAGCACCTGCAAGGCCTCCGAAGCGCTCGAGCAGCAGGCCACGGTATGGCCGGCCTGACGCAGCACGTCGGCCATCGACTCGCGGGCCTGGCGATGATCGTCGACCACCAGCACGTGGCCGGCATCGGAGGCAAGATCCTCGTGGGCAGTCACGATCATGCGGCGGCCTCCCGGCCTGAGTTGAAATAGGGTATGCGGAGCGTGAAGGCGGCGCCCCCTTCGGGA
>CAYYBU010000148.1:0-6699 GCA_964469945.1 uncultured Planctomycetaceae bacterium | reverse complement strand
CGGGAAAGGGGCAGGGGAGGGCAGGGCAGGGCAGGGCAGGGCAGGGGGGCATCTCTGTCGCGGAGGGACGGTGACCGTAGCTGCCTACTCCGCCGCCGACTTGCTCCCTTCCGGCGAACCGCTGATCGGCGTCCCCTCGGGCAAGGGCCGGCCGGCCGTGGCAAAGCCCAAGCGGAAAAGCTCTTTCTTGATGAGTCGAAACGCGGCGAAACTGTCGGGATAGGTCCAAATCGTAATCGTCGTGGCTGACGGACGCACGTCGGTCAGGGCCAAACGAAATTGCGAGTTTTCACGCAAGGCCTCTTCGACCGTTTCGCCGATGTCGTCGGAAACGGGAATGAAGCGGATGAGCTTGGTTTCGATCCGTGTGCCGTGGCGATGGGTCTCCACGGCCTCTTCCGCCGTGATGTCCTTCCGCTCGATGGTGTAGCGAACGTAGAAGCCGCCTTCCGGCGCGGTGCTTTCCGTGAACTCGGAGCGATCGTGCAACTTGTAGAGTTGATGTTCCGCGTCCGATTTGAACTTCGTCAACAGCCGGGCCATGGGAATCTGCGCCAGGCGGCCGGCGCGGAGCTGGAAATGAAGCTCGTTGCCGTCGACGAGATGGCTCAGCGGCGTGGGATAACTTTCCACCTGAATGGCCTCCGCGGGAGCCGATTCCAGCGCCACGCGCGCCTGGCCGAGTTGTTCCAATTCAAACTTGGCCTCCGACACTTTGCGCTGGAGATCGAGGTCCTCGCGCGACTGTCCCTCGAGCTGCCCATGCGAGGCGTCGAGCTTCTGTTCCACGCTGGTGACCAGCACGGCCAACCGGTCGCGCTGCTGCTTGCGGAGAAAAGCTTGTCGCGTCACGCCCTCCATTTCGGCGGCCGTTTTGAGCACGTCCTGCCGCAACGACTGTTCCGTGGCGGCGTCCTGCGCCAACGCGGCGTTGGGCGCTGCCGCGATACTGGCCGTCGGCACGGCCACGGGCGTATTCTTGATCCGCAGCCCGACCATCAGCACCATGATGATCATGACGCTCACCACGCTGGCCACGATATCCAGAAAGGAATCGGCGTTGACGGCTTCGGTTTCCGCTTGCACTGCTCGGGACATGTCTTTTCTCTCGCTCCCCTTTGAACGTAGTAGGCACACGCCGTGTGCCGCAATTGGCGGACGGCACACGGCGTGTGCCTGCTACATTACTGTTTCCTCTCCACCGGCAAACCGCTGCCTTCCAACAGGATGTGCAGGTCGTTGAATCGTTGCTGGCCGCCGGGCGCGACATAACAATTCAGCACCGGATGCCAGTACATGCTGTTGCCCGCCATCCCCCAGGAATCCATGTCATCCCACACCGCGGCGATGAACTTGTCGATCGAGCCCTCGGTGCGCGGCCCCAGCGGAATTTCCTTGCGGCCGGACCATCCCGTGTCGGGCACCAGCACCAGGCGATCGGCGTAGCATTCGACGCGAATGGGTCGGCTGATGGGGGTCGATTTGTGGTTGGCGTCGCGCAGGCCCCAGTCACGGCCACGCTTTTTCGCCAGACTCTTCGGATCGTCCTTCTTGTCGTTGTCGTCCGGCCTGGTGTCGTACATCTCGTGCGGCTGCCATTCGCCGGGTCGCGGGGCGCTGCCCGCCTGATCGTCGGACGACGTTGGCCGCGTGGGCCGATCTTGTTCCGCGACCGGCTGGCCAACGACATAGCCATCGGGCCGCGTCGCACGGGCGGCTGCCGGTCCTTGGCCATTGGCATCGGCCGGCTGGCCCGCGGCGGCGGTTCCGGCGCCTGACGCGGTGGTGTTTCCCGGCGAGCCATTGGCAAAACCGGTACCGCCCGGCGATCCACTCGCTCCATTCCCTGACGAGACGGCGGCTCCTGGGTAAGCACTGGCATAGCCAGTGGCACCCGGCGATCCACTGGCATAGCCAGTGGCACTCGGTGACCCCGTGGCGAAACCAGGGCCACCCGGCGATCCACTCGTTACAGTCCCTGGCGTGACGGCGTTTCCCGGCATAGATCTTATGGGTCCCATAGGACCTAGATTGGTTCCGGTCCCTGACAAGGCGGCGGCGCCTGGGAAGGCACTGGCATAGTTAGTGGCGCCCGGCACCGATGCACCACCACCGGGGAGGCCGCCCGGGACGCCCGCGCCCGGCAGGCCGAGTGCCACTGGCTGTGCCAGTGTTCCGGGCCCCGCTCCATAGGGACCACCGGCCGATGCACCGCCACCGGGGACGCCGCTGGGCCCGCCACCGCCCGGCCAACTCGCCAAGGCGTTTCCACCGGGTCCAGCGGCACTCGCGGTGCTGGAATCACCATAACGATTGCCCACTGGGCCCGATGGGTGGGCAGCATGAAAACCGCCCCCATCGCCGTCATCTGTTCCAGAGCCACCTTCGCACACCACATTGCCCGCCGACGCGACGTGATACTCGACCTGCGGTTCCCCATAGCGACTCGGCGCTGCGGCGATCAAGCGCGCTTGGCTCGCGCGGGCGCCGACGATCTCCTGCTGGACGATTCGTGCCAGTTGTGCGTCGGGCTGCGGGAATTGGAATTTCCAGTCGTCGCCGACCAGCTCATAGCCGAATTCGGAGCCCCAACTCTTCATTGCGCCGCGGGCCGCATAGTAGAACTTGATGCCCTCGGGACGCACCAGCAAGAGCGGATAGGGCTCGCCGCCGTGTTGCGCGTCGAAACGGCCTTGGGCCAGCATGTATTCCCGCGTCGCCCGCAAGGCGGCGGCCAGCGGATTGCCGGGTCCCATCGGGCCGTCGAAATCGGACTCGGTGAACTCGATGCCCTCGGGCTGCAGGACCACGCTGTGGCCGCGGCATTCGAGATAGATGGGCCGGCGATGCGTCTCGCCGGGGCCCGCGTAGGGAATGATGGCATAGGAATGGGGACGCCGCTGGGCCTGCTGCTTGGCTTCCACCAAGTGGTGCTGGGCGTCGGCGATCTGCCTCTGGACCGTGCCGAGTTCTTCTCCCAGCCCGGCGCGGTGGCGGTTGCCGTCGTTGCCCGCCCGGGCGAGATCGCCGCCGGCCGCTTGCAACTGCTTGAGCCGATCGCGCAATCGCCGGGCATGGTCTTCCAGGTGGCCCAGGTAGAGGCGGGCCTCGGCCAACTGCCCCTCGGTGGTCTGCCGCGAGGTCTTCAACTGCTCGATCCGCCACTGGATCATCTCGCGCTGGACCTTCACGTCGCCCTGTTGCTGCTCCGCCTTGGCGGCCGCCTCGCGCAGTGCTTGCTGGCGGGCCTGCCGCGTGACGGCCAACAGCAACAGCATCAGCGCACCCATCGTACAGATGAGGACCGCCAAGAACGCGAACAGCGACACGCTGGGCGCGGGGCGGTGGCGATGCCGACGTTGAATCATCGCGATGGCGTTCATGCCGCGTGGGCAGCCCGGCGGCCCGGTTCCAGGTGGATCGCCGGCTTATCCGCGGGCGTTTCGGAGAAACGGGCATTCAGCAGGTGAATGGCGGCCGCCAGCCCGAGTACGGTCTGCTCGAAGTTCTTGGCGCCGGCCAGGGCGGCCAGATTGCGATTGAGGGTCTGTTCCAGGCGGCCGATCTCGCCGCTGACCTCGATGGCGCGGCCGAGCACTTCGGCCTGCCGCGTCACGCCGCTTTGCAGCGCCGTGATGGCCTGTACGTTTTGCACCTGCGTCTGTTGCACCTGATTCCAGTGGCGGCGATTCTGCTCGGCGGCCGCCTGCTCGCCCACAGCAAGCTGCTGGGCATGTTGCTTGAGACTCTCGCCGAGGGCCTCGACCAGCCCTCGTTTCAACACCTCCGCGGCGCCATCGGCAGTGTGCGTCCAACGCGCCGAAGCCGCTTCCATCGACGCCTGCCACAGTTCGGCCTGCCTTCCCACCAGCCGCTCGGTCATTTGAATCATGGTCTCGGCCATGCGGCGGATGGCGGCCAACTGCCCATCGGCGCCGGCCGGCAGCGAGACAAAGCGGCCGGTCAGGTCCTCCTCGACCTTCCCATCGACGGCCGCCAGCAAGAGGTTCGCGGCCCGATCGACGAAAAAGTGGATGAACATCAGTGCCATCGCCATCGCCAAAGCCAAGGCCGTGGTATCGAACTTAAGTCCCAGGCCGGCCAAGACGTGCTGCATCGAATCGTCGAGGTGGTTTTTGTCGATGCCGTTTAGCGCCATGGTGATGCCGATCACGGTGCCTAGAAAGCCCATGATGGGGATCGCCCAGACGATGACGCGGAACAGCCCGAAATCGGCATGGGACCGCGTGGCATCGACATCGGCGAGGTAGAGCAGCCGGTCGTCCAGTTCCGCCGCGGACTCGTGTCGCCAGACAAATTGGATTGCCGCGCGCAAGCGGTCGGCGTAATAGCCGCCCGGCAGCGTCGCGATGCGTTTGAGGAGATCCTGGCATTGCGTCGCAATGGAATCCCCCGGACGGGCCGCGGCGCCGAGCGGCGATTGCCGCAGGCCCGCAGACTGTCCCCAGACATCGAACAGTTTTAGCAGTAAGGCGGCCAGGCCGATCGTGAACATCACCGTTTCCGCATATTCCACCGGATGGCTGGTGAAGTAGCGCTTGATGAAGGGCGTGCCCAACGGACTGCTATGGACCAGGGAATAAAAGGCCGCCGAGCCCAGGATGCCCCATAGGAGAGGCGATTTTGTCACAGCCTGGGTAAGATTAGTAATCTTGGTCACCTTGGAGTTCCTTTACGGTGGCGAAAAGAATAGGGCGTTGGAGTCTTCGTCAAAATCGGCGTAATCGCTACAGTTTTTGAGAAGAACCGTCAAGGTGAATCGAGAAGTTCCGGCTATGGCAGGGGTCATGGGATGCCACTGCCGGCTAGCCCCGCAGTGTTTTCCCTGGCATACCGGACAAGCCGGCAGTGGTGCGCTGCGGCAAAATAGCGATCACGCAAAGGCGCAGAGACGCAAAGAAGGGAGGGAAGCGGAACGGCCATCAGATTTCAATTTGGAGGTTCGAGATAGTATGTTGCCTTCCTCATTCTTCCGCCCCCATTCTTCATTCTTCCTTTGCGTCTCTGCGCCTTTGCGTGAGAATATTTCTCGACTGCCGCTTTCGTGAATGCCAATGCACCACTCTTGCGCGGAAACGCGGAACAACCGGCAATTTCCTCCAGCGGGCGGCGTTGCCGGTCGATAATAGTGCAACCAATCCGTTGCGACGCGACAAGGCCGCATCTTCAGCAGTCAATTACTTCGGGGAGCTTGCCCCGAAGCGCTCATAGCACGAATTTCCCAGGGGGGGAAACAGTCCGGCGCCGGTCCCACGAGGGCTGCCCGGACTGTTGTTTTTTCTTGACGGCGTTACGGCGCGGCCTGGAGAAGACTCAGCACTTCGGCATGGAGCGGGCGATTGCTGGCGATGGCCTGGCCGGAGTGGATCGTACGGCGACCCTGCCAGTCGGTGAAGACACCGCCGGCCTCCTCGATGATCGGCAGCAGGGGAGCGAGATCCCAGACCGCCACCTCAGGATCGACCATCAACTCGGCCCGGCCGGTGGCCACCATCAAGTAGCCGTAACAATCGCCCCAGGAACGGCTGAGCCGGGCGACCGCCTGAAGTCGATCGTAGACGTCGCGACGGCCGATGCTGTCGAACGTGGCCACTTCGCTGGTCAGGAACAGGCTTTGCCCCAAGGCCGTGCGCGTGGAGACCCGGGCGGGCCGGGGCGGCTGCCGACCCTCAACATACCAGGCCCCCTGACCGACGGCCGCATAGACGCATTCGTCCAAGGCGGGGATACGGATGACGCCCAGGACCGGCTGGCCGGCACACTCGACGCCGATCAGCGTACCGTAGAGCGGCACGCCGTGGATGAACGACTTCGTGCCGTCGATCGGGTCGAGGATCCAGCGGAAACCGCTGTCGCCCGGCCGGTCGGGGAGTTCCTCGCCCAAGATGGCGTCGGCGGGGAACGCCTCGGCGATGCGGCGGCGCAGGTGGGCCTCGGCCCGGCGGTCGGCCGCGGTCACCGGTGTATCGTCGCTTTTCTGCTCCACGACCAGATCGTCGCGGCGGAAGTATTCCAGCGTGATCTCGCCGGCTTCCCGGGCGGCGGTCAGGGCCAATGCCAGGCGGCAAGTGATATCCGAGGCGGGTGTCGTCATGATGCTGATAGTTTAGCAGGTTTGCCGCCGGGGGAAAACCGCTGGATCGGCCGAAAAGCAGGCTCCCGATCCAAAAAGAGTTGCACGATTCCCGGAGGAATCGCGGTAGGGAACGCGCTGCGTGGCGTTCCGTTTTGCCGGTATGCCCGGAACGCCACGGAGGGCGTTCCCTACACTGGAGTCACGCAATTCTATCTGTATGTGGCTATGACCTCGCCGTTTCCAGAATTCGCCAGCTTTTCCCGTCGCGCGCCACGCGGCGATAGAGCGAGTCGCGCTCCACCGGTTCGCGGCCGGCCTCGAGGATCAAGGCGCGGATCTCGTCGAGCGAAAGCACTTCCGGCGATTGTGCGCCGGCATCGTGATAAATCCGCTCGTGGCGGACCGTGCCGTCCAGGTCGTCGGCGCCGTAGCCCAACGCCGCCTGCGCCGTGCCGACGCCCAACGCGATCCAATAGGCTTTGATATGGGCGAAATTGTCGAGCATCAAGCGGCTCACGGCGATGGTCCGCAAGTCGTCCAGGCCGGAGACCTTGGGCAGATAGTCCAGCCGGGTGTGCTCGGGATGGAACGACAGAGGAATC
>CAYYBU010000147.1:0-6730 GCA_964469945.1 uncultured Planctomycetaceae bacterium | reverse complement strand
GTACTCCTCACGCTCCGTCGTGAGGAATTGCATCACGACGGAGCGTGATGAGTACAGCAGTGGCACCCGGTCGTCAGCCCAAGGTGCGATCGACCACCAGTTCGTGAACCAACTGGGTGACGCCCTCGTCGGTGGGCGCGACTTCACTGTAGCCTTCCTTGGTGAGTACGATCGCCTGGACGCGATGCACCTTGGTGGGCGAGCCGGCCAGGCCGCAGCGGTTCAAGTCGGCGGCGATGTCGTCGAGGCTCCACTGCTCGATCAACAGGCCGAGCTCGGCCATTGCCTCGGCCATTTGCGACAACGGCGCCGTGGGGAAGGGGACAGTCCCGTT
This sequence comes from uncultured Planctomycetaceae bacterium, assembly GCA_964469945.1. GTDB lineage: Bacteria > Planctomycetota > Planctomycetia > Pirellulales > Thermoguttaceae > CAYYBU01. The sequence continues at coordinate 6,396 of CAYYBU010000147.1, read as the reverse complement.
TTCGGCGTCTCCTCCGGAGACGTCGGACGAAAACTGGGACAGTCCCCGTGCGGCGAGCAGTTCGGCGGGGGTGCGGGCATCCTTGAAACGGATGGTGCGGCGGGCCGCCCGCGGCCGCGGCTGGTTGGCCGCTTGCAACACCGTGGCCAGCACGGGCAAGCGGGCCTCGACGATTTCCCAGCCGTGGCCCGTGTTGCGGCGGAACTGCCCGACGCCGTCGGCCAGGGCCACGATGCGCTCCAGGCCCGTGACCTGGGGGATGCCCAGTTTTTCGGCGCATTGCGGCCCGACCTGGGCCGTGTCGCCGTCGATGGCCTGGCGGCCGCAGAACACTAGGTCGTAGCGTGCCAGCTTGCGGATCGCCTGGGCGAGGATGTAACTGGTGGCCAGGGTGTCGCTGGCGGCGGCGCGGCGATCGGTGATGAGGATCACCCGATCGGCGCCGCGATAGAGACATTCGCGCAACACGTCGGCCGCCTTGGGCGGTCCCATGCTGAGCACGGTGACCGTGCCGCCGTGCTGGTCGCGGACGGCCAGCGCCATTTCCAGGGCGTGCAGGTCGTCCGGATTGAACACGGCGGGCAAGGCCGCCCGATTGACCGTGCCGTCGGCCTTCATCGCCTCGGCGGTGACGTTGGCCGTGTCGGGCACTTGCTTCACGCAGACGATGCAATGGTAGGGCATGGCATTAGCGATTGTGGCCGTAATAGCAGGCGATGGAAAGGCAAACGGCGATGCGCCCGTTTGCCTTCCCATATTTGCTCAACTTATTCTTTTACAGGCTCTTACGTGCGCTGGTAAAGGGCCAGCGCCAGATCGAGCAGTTGCGAGTTGGACAGCGGCAGCGTCAGCGACGGCAGATGGGCGGCGGCCCAAGTGTCGAAGGCCGTGACCGCCAATTGCACGGGCGTGGAATAGGCCGCCGCCGTGGCTTTGACGGCCACGCTGGAGCCGGTGGACATTTCGACCAACTGGAAACCGCTCGGTTGCAGCGACGAGTTGGTGTAACTGACCTCGAGGTTCGCCGAGTTGGCCATGCCGAGGATCAGCCCGTAGTCCGTGGTGCCATTGGCGCCGGTGGCTATGAGATTGCGAACGCCGTGATTCAAGGGGTTGCCGGCGCCGTCCTGGCTGACCGTGGCGAGCGTGCCCTGCTGGCCCGGAGTCGTGGCGTAGATGCTGTACAGGTCGGCGCCCATGTGGGAGGCTGTCGAGCCATATTTGGTCTGCGCATAGGTGTTCACCGCGGCCAGGTTGGCCTTGTCGGTCACGTAGGTGGGGCCCAGCGGACCGGTGGCCTCGTTGTAGGTGCCGATGTAAAGTTTGCCGTCCTGCACGGCCATGGACCAGATGTAGACGTTTTGCGCATCGCCGAAGCCGGCGGCGGCCAGCGGTGCCGGCGACTGGCTGGCGTAGCTGTTGGCGGTGCTCGTCCAGGTGAACGTGGCGCCTTCGGTGGTCGTGCTGAACACGGGAAGGCTGGTATTGCCCACGACGAGCTGGCTGGTGAAGGCGCCGCTGTTGCTGAGCTGGCCGGAAAAGACAGCCCCGGCCCGCGTCGAGTTGTCCGGGGCGCCGCCATACGTACTGCTGGCGCCCGCGTAGTCGGGATAGGCCGTTTTGAGGGCGTCGGTGCCGGCACCTTGCGGTTGCAGGGTTCCCCAGTACAAGGAACCGTTGTAGGCCGTCAGGGCGCCGCCGCCGTAGGACTTCGCCAAGGCGGGATCGGGATCATACTGCGCGACGGTCCAAACCACCTTCCACGACGTATCGGTCGAAGTGACCGTGGGAAGGGGGGTGGCGCTTAGGGCGGGGCTCATGTACAAGGAAGCGACCGTGTTGGTCGTGACCCCCAGCGCTTGCAGGGCGGTGCCATCGGCGGCGGGCCAGGTGTCGACGAACAGGTGGTTGTCGTAGACGGCAATGTTGGCCCCTTCGGCGTTCAGATTGCCCACGACGGCAAAACTGAAAGGACTGCTCACGCTGCCGGTCCAACGGAGCACGGAGCCGGTGCCGGCGGTGGTGTTGTTGGCCACGCCGGCATAGAGTTGGGTCGGTTGGGCCACACCGTTGACGGGGGCTGGGGTGTAAGCGGCCCAGCTTCGGATGTCGGCATACTGGAGCAGGGCCTTGGAGCCCAGATAAGCGCCGGTCGAGGCATTGAAGGCGAAGACGTTGATGCCCAGGCCATAGAGGCTGGGCCCGGCCAACAGAACCACGCCATTGGCGGAGCCCGCGGAACGCAGGCCGAGCGTTTCCAGGATCAACGGATCCTCGGGGGTGACGTTGGTGTCGACGCCGGTCTTCAGGTCGTACATGTGGATTTGCGGCGGCCGCCAGTCGCCCAAGTAGGGGCGCAGCGCGACGGGAACCAAGGGGAACTGGCTTTGTCCGCCTTCCACGACGGAAGTGGAGGATACCCGGCCGGTGGTCAACCCGCCGCCGCCGGCGTCCTGCGCCAAGGCTATATTATCACCGCTGGTGCCGTACCAGACGACCGTGTCGCCCGCGGAGTTGGGCGCCTGGGTCAAGCCCCAGACATAGTCCTGCTCGACCAGGGGAGTTGCGGTGCTGCTGGGCACGGCTGCCCCGGGGACATACGGCGTGTACGCGCCGCCAAGCCCCGTATACCATTCGTTGGGCTGGGCCTGGGCCAGAACGTGAAAGTTCGCGTCCAGCGGGGCGGCCGCCTTGATGACCAACGGCGTCAGGGTTGTGGTCGTCGCGGCGACGGTGACCGTCGGCGCGGCGGCGGACAGCGGCACGCGGGGCAGGAGCGAGGTGGCCGACAGAAGCTCACGGCGCTCCAACGACTCCAGGCGTAACGAGCGGGTGCTCAACAGCGCGGGTTGCCGGCGATAGGCCGGTCCCGCGTGGGATTGACGAGGTGGTCGGTGCAAGGATCGGTTACTCATGGGGCGAACTCCTCAATGAATGTCATGTGGAAGCCTAGGTTACACTGCAAATCTCCCGACTTTGGAAGCTTAACAGGCAAAAAAGGCCGGGCAATAAGAGAAAACCTAGGATCCCCGAGCGAGTCGCCCCGAGCGACAATTTGTCACTCGTATTGCAGGGCGATCAGCAGATCCAGCCGCGCGGCCCGGGCGGCCGGCAACCAGGCGGCCAAGAGCACGAAGGCCATGGCCACGGCGAAACAACCCAGCAGCAGCCCGGGGTGGACGAGAAACGGCACGGGGTAGCCCAGCAGGGGCATCATGCAGAGGCTCATGATGAAGGCCGTGTTGACGCCGGCGGCCATGCCGCAGGCCAGGCCGATGACGCCGATGATGGCCGCCTGGGCCAGCACCATTTTTCGCACCTGGCGGCGGGTCATGGCCACGACGCGCAGCAGCGCCAGCTCGCGGGTCTGCTCCAGGACGTTCATGGTCAGGGTGTTGGCGATGCCGAAGGCCGACACGACCAGGCCCAGCACCAGGACACCCCAGAGGCTGCCCACCACGCCGGCCAGGATGGCATCGAGCAGTTGGCTCAGTTCGGCGAAGGAGTGCAGCATCAGGCCGTGCCGCTGGCAGATTTCCGCCAGCCGGACTCCCACCGCGGCGCGGGCTTTGGGATCGGCCTGGATCAGATAGGCGTCGGCCCCTTTGACGCCGAACAGCCGCTCGGCCAGGGTGCGCTGCATGCAGACGATGTAGCCGCCCACCATGTAGTCGACGGCCAGGCCGCCGATCCGCAACCGCTGGACGCCGTGGCTGGTTTCCAGGTCGATGAGATCGCCGACCTTCAGGTGGCGGCTTTGCGCCAAGACCGTTCCCACCACGACTTCGTCGGCCAGCAAGCTGCGGCGAACCTCGTCGAGATCGGGGTTCAAGTTCGGCGGCAGTTCCAGCGGCAGCGACCGCGGATCGGTGAACTCGCGGGCGACCACCACGACCGCATGACCGGCGGCGCGGGCGTTGAGGAACCGCACCGTATCGATGCCGGTGATGCCGGGGACCTGGCGGATCTGGTCGCCGACGTCGTTCGGCACCTCGGTGGCCTGGCCGGTGGCGACGTCGGGAAACATGGCGCGGACGAAGAAGTCGCCTTGCAGGGTGCGCCGATACCAGGCCTTCACGTCGTCGACGTTGTTGATGATGGTGGTTCCCAGGCCGATGCCCGTGCAGACGGCGATGTAGAGCACGCCGATGGTCAGGCCGGTGCGCGTGGGGCGGCGGAGGATCTGGCGATGGGCCAGGCGTCCTTCCATTCCCAGCAGCGGCGACAACAGCTTGCTGATGAGCCAGGCCATCGGGCCCACCACCTCGGGCAGCACCAGGACGAAGAAGGCCATGAACATCGCGCCCACGTAGGCCGACCAGGCAATGGGCAACCAGCCCAGAACGCAAGCGGCCAGCAGCGCGCCGTTGACGGTCGTGAAGAGCAGGCCGAGGACCGTCATCAGCCAGGGCACGCCGGCGCGATCCGCCGCGACCAAGGGCTGCATGGCCTCCAGCGGCGAGATGCGCGTGGTCATCAGCGCCGGGATCAGCGCGCCCAGCACGGCGATGGCCGGTCCCAGGACGGCGGCCAGCGCGAAGGGGTAAACGGTCAGTTGCACCGGCGGCGGCGTGGCTACGAACAGCCGCGTGATGCCGCCCATCAACCAGAGGCCGCCAGCCAGGCCGAACAGGCAGCCCAGCACGGTTCCCAGGATGCCCATGAAGAGACCTTCGCCCAGCAGCAGGCGGAGGATTTGTCCGCGCGTGGCCCCCACGGCGCGGAGGATCGCCAGTTGGCGGCGGCGCTCGCCGACGTTCATCAGAAAGGTGTTGACGACGATGAAGATCGCCAGCACGATGGTCAATACGCTGGCGAATCCCAAGCCCTGCTCGATGCTGACCAACGACTCCTTGGCCAGTTGCGTGCGCGTGGTGGGCGGATGGACGTCCAGTCCCACGGGCAGGCGGCGGCCGATCTCCGCCGCGACCGCCTTTTCCTTTTCCGGATCGTCGGGATCTTGGGTGACCACGTCGATGGTGTTGACGCTGCCGGGCTTGAGGAACAGCCGTTGGGCCGTCTCGAGGGAGGCGAAGACGCCGCCCCCCTTGTTGAAGCCGGCGGCGCCGCGGGGGCTCAACAATCCGACGACATGGAGGCGTTTCATGCCGTGGGGCGTCAACAGCTTGACCTCGTCGCCGAGGTGGATGCCGGCGCCGTGGGCGAAGCCGGCTTCCAGCAGCAATCCTTGGCCGTCGTCGAAGAAGCGGCCCTCCTGCAACTGGTAGTCGCGCACCTGGGCGTCGCTGCGCGGATCGATGCCCAGCAGCAGCAGGCGGAAGCGTTCGTGCTGGAAGTAGAGCACGGTGAAACGTTGCACGCTGGGGACGGCGGCCACGACGCCGGGGACCGCTTGCAGCTTGGCGACGAGGTCCTGGTCGAAGGCGCCGCCGCCGGCGGCGGTGACTTCCAGCGAGGCGCGGCCCGCCACCATGGCGTACATTTCGCGATAGGCCTGCCGCGTGGTGGCGGTGGCCAACGAGATGGAGACCACCGCGGCCATGCCGATGGCGATGCTCAGCAGGGTGAGCGCGGCCCGGCCGGGGCGGCGGCGGACTTCCCGGGCGGTGAACTTCCACAGGATCATGGTGAGCCTTTTTGTTTCGCGACCGCAATCCATTCGGTTACGATGCGCGGCAACTCCCGTACCACCTCGCGGCCAAACAGAACCTCATCCACGTATCCCATGTGGAGCATGTCGACGATTCGGCACAGGTAAGACTTTCCGCAAGCCCACCAGGTAAAATGGGAGTCGGCAAACAGGTAATGCTTAACAGTGATTTTCTCGTTATCTTGCAGTTCCTCGATCTCCATGCCGTCCAGGAGCGTTTCGTAAACTCCGTCCGCTACTCGGCTGCCGAAGGTCGTAGTGTAGTAATACTCCTTAATTTCCCAAACCGCAATGGGGTTGACGACGGAGGGGAAAGCCCCATCCAGACGGCGGGCAAGCGTCCTTAACGGTTGGTCCCCCTGCGTTACTGTGGTGAGGCTATGCGGGTCCGCGTTGAATCCGTAGCCTTGGGTGTGCTTCTCGATAATCATATTGATGATGCACGTAAAGAACGCCTCGGCCTTCTTGCTTCCGGTTTGCTTATTTACCGCGAAAGGGAGGGCGGGCGAATACTGCTTCTTGCATTGCTCGAAGAGGTTTTTCGCTGCCTCTGCGTCCATGAGATTAGGCTGAACGCGCTGGTTCAAGACGTCGGCGCGGTAGCGGAAGTAATCGCAGAGCAACTTGCCCAATTTGGTCGGACGACCGCTGGCGCCGATGACGTGGTCGGATTTCAGCCCGAGGTTTTCGTAAGCCCGCCTCATCCTGGGCATGTCACAGGCCAGAACCGTGTTCTTTCTGGGACCACCGGCTTTTCTGAAGGCAACCGGAATTGTCAGACCGGG
>CAYYBU010000146.1:0-6742 GCA_964469945.1 uncultured Planctomycetaceae bacterium | reverse complement strand
GAAGCCCCTGACCAAGACCGAACTGATGGCCAACATCGCTGCCGCTGCCGATGTGTCGAAGAAGCAGGTGGCCGCCATGCTCGACGCCCTGGCCGCCGAAATCAAGAAGAGCCTTGGCAGCAAGGGCGCCGGTGTGATCGCGATCCCCGGTCTGGTGAAGATCGAGAAGAAGAAGGTTCCCGCCCGCAAGGCCGAGAAGGGCGTTCCCAACCCCTTCAAGCCCGGTGAGCTGATGGACCGCGCGGCCAAACCGGCCTACAACAAGGTCAAGGTGCGGGCGCTGAAGCTGCTCAAGGACATGGCAAAGTAACCGCCATGATCCGCAGAAACTCCATTCGTCTTTGTCTGGGCATTTTGGCGTCCCTGGCCGTTGCGGGCGTCGGCCGGGCGGAAGAGCAGCTCAAGGTCGTGGACACGACGCCCGGCAAGCCGCCCTCGGATGCCATCGTGCTCTTCGACGGCGGCAGCACCGACACCTTTCTGAACGTCAAGGGCACGCCCTGCCAATGGCCGGTCGTGGACGGGGCGATGGTCGTCAAGGACGGTTTCATCGTCTCGAAGCTCCACTTCCGTGATGCCCAAATCCACGTCGAGTTCGCCGTGCCCGACGACGGTAAGAAGGGCGGCGGTGCGGGCAATAGCGGCGTCTACCTCTTCGGCATGTACGAGATGCAGATTCTCAACTCCTACGAGAACCCGATCGCGCCCAAGGAGGCGGTGGGGGCTCTGTACGGCATCTCGCCGCCGCTGGTCAACGCCGCTCGAAAGCCGGGTGAGTGGCAGGTCTACGACATCGTCTACACCGCCCCTCGCCGCGACGAGCGTGGCAAGGTGGTCCGGCCGGGCGAGATCACGGCGATGCTCAACGGCGTGCTGGTGCAGCGCAAGGCCCATTTCACCGAGAGCATCTCCCGCTGGAATCCCCTGCGTTATAAGAAGACGCCCTACACGGACAAGATCCTGGCGAGCATCCTCAAGACCGGCTGCGGTCCGCTCTTTCTGCAAGACCACGGCAGCCCGGTGCGGTTCCGCAATATCTGGATCAGGCCGTTGGACGACAAAGCCAACGTGCTCAAGACGGAATGAGCCGAGCGGAAGCGGCTGCGCGTGGGGGAACAAACGGCAACATGGGCGGCGCAGCGGGGCGCAGATCAGGATACGGCGTTGCCTGCGGCATTGCCGCCTATGGTCCAGCCGTGGTCCGGCATCGACCTTCGCAGGGGTGACGCGGTTGGCCTCGAAGCCGACATCGCACTTATCACGATGCAGAAGGGATCGCCAGCCGGCGTCACCTGACTACTGAAGAGCGTGCATCCCCTGCTGGCCGCGCCAGCGGTTGACCAAAGCCAGGGCGCGCGGGTCGAGTTTCAGCAATCGGACCAACTGCGACGGCGTGCAGCCCAGCACGGTAGCCGCCCGCTTCGGATCGGCGTCGTGGGCGGCCAGCACGTCCAGGGCCGCGGCCAACAGGGTGGGGAAGTCGTCGTGTGCGGCACTCACTTTCAGCCCGCCGCCGCAACGCGATTGCCAGCGAGGGCTGGGCACGTAGTCCGGGCCGCAGGGGCGCCGGACCTCCAACGCCAGGTTCGCCCGGAGTCGAAACAGGGCCAACGAGCGGTTTTGGGCCTGGCTGCGGCGTTCGCTGGCCTCGGCGCACACGCCCGTCGGCAAATGGTGCAGGCTGATGGCCGTCTCGACCTTGTTGCGGTGCTGGCCACCTGGTCCCGAACGGCGCAGCCGCCGCACGTCGCACTCGGCCCAAAGCCGTTCGGGACTGCCTGCGGCTGGGTGATCGTCGGTTTCGGACATGCCAGTAGTATACCGCGACTCCGGGCCTGTTACTGCCCGGCGAGGGCAGATCACAAGGGGCGGCGCTAGTGCGTCGTCACCGCCTGAGGATCGGCAGAAAAATAACATCCGCAAATCGTAGGTCAGGCTGTGCCTGACACCCCAGACTGTCAGGCACAGCCTGACCTACCGATTTCGGCGAATCCCACTTCCAAGCCGTGACGAAGCGCTAGGGTGCGTCCTGGAGATCCAGGACGACGACCGACGCCACCGGGTCGGGGGCTGAACCGGGCACGGCCACTTCCACGCCGCCGGCCTTGGCTTCGATCTTCAACGGGGCGCGGCTCGCATCCGCCAGAAGATAGGCGCGCTTGATCTTGGCTTTCGCTTCGGCCACGGCCAGTTTGCCGTCCTGGGGCCAGGCAAAGACGTGCAGGTAGAGCGTGCCCGGCTTTTGCGTTACGCGGCCCCAGGCGGGCGCCTTGGGGAACGGACTGGCCGTGGTGCCGTAGATCGAGCTGCCATTGACTTTCATCCACTTGCCGATCGCGGCCAGCCGCTCGACACTGGCCGCGGGAAGCAAGCCCTCGGAGGTCGGGCCGACGTTGAGCAACAAGTTGCCGCCTTTGCTGGCGATGTCGATCAACATGCGGATGATGTCCTGCGACGACTTCCAGTGCCGGTCGTTCTTGTTGTAGCCCCAGTGGTCGTTCATGGTCATGCACGATTCCCAATCGACGCCCGGCAGGCCGTTGGCGGGAACATTTTGTTCGGGCGTGCCGTAGTCGCCGAGGATTTCCTTGCCGGCGCTGAGCCCCGCCATTCCCTGGCGGTTCTTGCCCACGCGATTGTTGACGATGATGTCGGGCTGCAAGCTGCGCACGTAGGCGTCGAGATCCTTGGCACGCGCCTGCGTCCAGGCGTCTTCCCATTCGCCGTCGAACCAGAGGATGCCGATGGGGCCGTAGTTGGTCAGCAGTTCCTTGAGTTGCCCCTTGAGGAAGGCCACGTAGCGGTCCATGTCCGGCTTGCCCTGCTTGGCGGCGACGTCGTTCCAGGGCCGGCGCTGCGCGTAATCGGCATGATGCCAGTCCATGATCGAGTGGTAGAAGCACAACTTGATGCCGGCCTCCTTGCAGGCGGCGGCGAGATCCTTCATGGGGTCGTGTTTCCAAGGCGTGTGCATGATGCCCCAGTGGGTCAACTTGGTGTCGTACATGGCGAAACCGTCGTGGTGCTTCGACGTGATGACGATGTATTTCATGCCCGCGTTCTTGGCGCTTCGCACCCACTGCTTGGCGTCGAACTTCCGCGGATCGAACTGCTCGCGATACTTTTCATATTGCGAGACGGGCATGTGGGTCTGTTCCAGGAACCACTCGCCGTAGTCTTTTTGTCCCCGCCACTCGCCGGCCGGCACACTGTACACGCCCCAGTGAATGAAGAGGCCGAACTTGGCTTCGCGGAACCAGGCCATGCGCGCGTCCCGTTGTTGCTTCGTCTCCGGGGCGCTCGAGGCCGGCGAAGCCGGTTGCTCGGCACATGCCGCCACACAACCACACGCGATGACGATCGCGGCCAACGCACGATGCGACTTCAACATGACATGGACTCCTTGGGAGGGGGAAGGCCGGAAATAGCCCTTGTTGTACGTGCGGGCTGCACGCGCCCGCTACCAGTAATTCCGCTGCTATTATAGCCCGCGGCACACCGCCGTACCACCGGGAGGGACGATTGCCAGGAGAACTGCAAGGTCGGGGTCCGGTCCATTTTTCGGCTCGAGAGCCTCGCCTTCCGGACAACGCGGCGTCCGAAAACATGGACCTGACCCTATGCGTTGGACTCTGCAGTTCTCCTGGAGGGCCAGCGCAGTCGAAGGGAGAAATACCGGTTATAATGCCACCTGAACCATGCGGCGGCAACCGCCGTGGCCTTGTCCGAGCGTCGAGGATTTCATGAACCACGTGGAACGATTCCGAGCGGTGATGAACTTTCAGGACGTCGATCGGCTGCCACGTTGGGAATGGGCCATGTGGTGGGACCAGACGATCGCGCGGTGGAAGCGCGAGGGCTTGCCGGGCCACCTCGACGAGGTCTTCGACATCGCCCAATACTTCGGCCTCGATCCTTATCAGCAGTTTTGGTTTTCGACGACCGATTCGACGATCGAAGCCGTGCAGCATCACGTCGAAGGGATCGTCTCGAACATGGACGATTACCTGAAGGTCCGGCCGCGCTTGTTTCCGGATCATTCGCGCGCGATCGAGTCGATGCGTCGCTGGGCAGCGCGGCAGGCCGCGGGCGAGGCGGTCGTTTGGATCAGCTTGGAAGGCTGTTTCTGGTTTCCGCGCACCCTGATGGGTTTCACGAAGATCAGCCTCGCCTTCTACGATCAGCCGGAGTTGATCCACCAGATCAACGAGGATCTGACCGAATTCAACTTGAAGATACTCGACCAGGTCGAGCGAGCGTGCGTGCCCACCTTCGCCACGATCGCCGAAGACGTTTCGTACAACCACGGCCCGATGATCTCCGAGCGGCATTTCGACGAGTTCATGGCGCCGTACTACCGCCGCCTGGTGCCCAGGTTGAAGGAGCTGGGCGCGGCGATCATCGTCGACACGGATGGCGACGTGACCCGCCTGGTGCCGTGGCGGTTGCGCGAGGGGATCGACGGCATGTTGCCGCTGGAACGGCAGGCGGGCGTCGATGGCGTGGCTTTAAGGGAGCAATTCCCGAAACTTTGCATGGTGGGGCACTTCGACAAGATGACCATGAACAAGGGCGAGGAGGCGATGCGCCGCGAGTTCGAGCGGTTGCGCCCGCTGATGGCCAGCGGCGGATTCATTCCCAGCGTCGATCACCAGACGCCGCCGGGGGTGTCGATCGACCAGTACCGCATCTTCCGCCGCCTGTTGGACCAGTCCACTGCGGTCGTAGCCAAGTGAGCTTCCGCGCGGCGGGCGAGGGGAGCCCTCACGGAAAGCTCTCGGCTTCGCCGGGGAAGAGGCCCTGGCGGACCTCGTCGCGATAGTGCGCCACGGCCTGGGAAATGACCGTCTTCAGATCGGCATAGGCTCTGACGTGGCGGGGGACCGGGCCGGCGGTCAGTCCCAACAGATCGTGGAACACCAGCACCTGGCCGTCGCAGCCCGCCCCCGCGCCGATGCCGATGGTGGGTATGTGCAGCGTGGCGGTGATACGGCTGGCCAAGGCGGCGGGAATGCACTCCAGCACGATAGCAAAGGCGCCGGCCTCCTCGGCCGCGCGGGCGTCGGCCAGCAGTTGCGCTTCGTTGCGCTGCACGCGAAAACCGCCCAGTTGGTGAACGCTCTGCGGCAGCAAGCCGCAATGGGCCATCACCGGTATGCTCGCCGATACCAGGGCGGCGATCACTTCCGCCTGGCGGACGCCCCCTTCGACTTTGACCGCCTGGCAGCGCGTCTCCTTGAGAATGCGGCCCGCATTTTCGATGGCTTTGTAGACGCCCAGATGGAAACTGGGAAACGGCATGTCGACCACCACCAGGGCGTGCCGCGTGGCGCGGCCCACCATCTCGGCATGGTAGATCATCTCGTCCAGCGTGACCGGCAGGGTGGTGGCGTGGCCTTGCACGGCCATGCCGAGGCTGTCGCCCACCAGGATGCCCTCGATCCCGGCGGCATCCACCAATTGCGCCGTCGGATAGTCGTAGGCGGTCAGCACGGTGATCTTCCGGCCGGCCGTTTTCAGGGCGGTGAACTGCGGGACGGTCATGGGGGACGTGTCGTTGGGCATAGTCCTATTGTAGTCAGCAACCGCGGCTTTTGACCAGGAGATCTGCAAAGTCCGGGGTCTGGTCCATTTTTCGGCTCGAACGCCCGGTTTTTCAGGCAAAGCCTTGTCCGAAAACATGGACCTGACCCCTTCGCGTCGGACTTTGCAGTTCTCCTGCTTGACCACGGGTACTGGCCAAAAGCAGGGGAAAAGGCTATGCTAAAGAAAGCGGCGTTGCGGCCGCTGCCTCGCCGACGACCCCGATTGAAAGGCCCTCCCTATGTCCGCCCGTCCTTTGCTGGCTGCGTGTCTCGTTGTTCTGGCTCTGGCGATTCCCTGTTGCGGCCAAGGCTTCTATGGCCCCGGAAACATGCGCGGCAGGCAGCCTCAAGGCAACATGGGCGTTGCGGTCCATCAAGAGGGGACCGTGGAAGCGGTTGTCCAGGGCGGAATCAAGATGATCAACAAGAGCAATCAGCCGGTGGTCGTCATGTTCACGCCGACGACCGAGGTGCATCTGACGGGCACGGCGACCGCCGACTACATCCATCAGGGGGTGTATGTGGAATTTACCGCCGCAGTCGCCAAGGACCATACGGTCAAAGAGAAGATCAGCGAACTGACGATTTGCTCGCCCAGCAAAGAGCATGGCAGCGGCCTGTTCCCCGAGGGATCGGCCGGCGCCATCAAGGCGGGTGCGGCCGCGGACAACTTCGGTGCTGCGGCGGCTGGCGCAGGCGGCTTCGATGCCCCCGCAGGACCAGCGGCCGGTGGCCGCAAGTCGGCCGGCGCGGCCCGCAAGGCCGGCGCCGGGGCGGGCGTGCAATTGCCCGCCACCGTGGTGGTTCGCGGTCAAGTGAAGAGTTGCCACGGCGGCAACCTGATCGTCAACATCGGCAAGGGCGTGGTCAAGGCGGAAGTGTCTTCCGATGCCCAGATCGCGGTTGACATTGCCGACTGTAGCGCCGCCAGCAAGGGCGACACGATTTCGGTCAAAGGCCGGGGGATGCCGCCGCGAGCCAACGCCAACTTCGTGCAGGCGGATTCGGTCAAGATCGTGGCCGCTCAACCCTTGAGCGGCGGTGGCACGAAGAAGAAGAAAGCGGCGGCAAAACAGCCTTCGCACGCGACCAAGAAGAACGCCGCTCCCGAAGAGCCCGCCACGACCAAGCCGGCCGCCGACAAGCCCGACGAACCG
>CAYYBU010000145.1:0-6768 GCA_964469945.1 uncultured Planctomycetaceae bacterium | reverse complement strand
TCGAGCATCTACGGCCTGGGCTCGCCGGAAGACTACCGCGCCATGATGGTCGGCATGGAACTGGGCCAGACGGTCGATCGCGACCTGATGCTGAGCAAGCTGGTCGACATCCAGTACGAGCGCAACGACATCGAATTCCAGCCCGGCCGGTTCCGCGTCCGCGGCGACTGCGTCGAAGTGTGGCCCACCTACGAGGAGTTCGCCTACCGCGTCGAGTTCTGGGGCGACGAGGTCGAGCAGCTTTCCGTGATCCATCCCACCAGCGGCGAGGCGCTCGAGCGGCGCGAGCAGCTTTTCGTCTATCCCTCGAAGCATTTCGTCCTGCCCGAGGAACGCATCCAGGCGGCCGTGGCCGAGATCAAGCGGGAGTTGGAAGAACGGCTGGAGGAATTGAAGCGTGCCGGCAAGCTGTTGGAAGCCCACCGGCTGAGCGCGCGGACCCGTTTCGACCTGGAGATGATGCAGGAGGTGGGCTATTGCCCCGGCATCGAGAACTACAGCCGGCCGCTGAGCGGGCGGCCGCCGGGCTCGCCGCCGGACACGCTCTTCAGCTTCTTTCCCGAGGATTACCTGCTGTTCGTCGACGAATCGCACGTCAGCGTGCCGCAAATCCGCGGCATGTTCGCCGGCGATCACAACCGCAAGGTGACCCTGGTCGAGCATGGCTTCCGGCTGCCCAGCGCGCTGGACAACCGGCCGCTGCGCTTCGAGGAATGGGAGACCCGTGCCCACCAGGTGGTCTATGTGTCGGCCACGCCCGGGCCCTACGAGTTGGCGCAGACCGAGGGCCAGGTGATTCAACAGGTGATTCGGCCCACTGGGCTGCTGGATCCGGAGATCGAAGTGGCCCCGGCGCGGACCCAGGTGCCGCACCTGCTGGAAGAGATTCGCCTTCGCACGGCCGCCGGCGAGCGCGTGCTGGTGACCACGCTCACCAAGCGACTGGCCGAAGACCTGGCCGACTATTTCACCAAGCAGCAGATCCGTTGCAAGTGGCTGCACAGCGAACTGGACGCCTTCGAGCGCGTCGAGCTGCTGCGCGATCTTCGCCAGGGCGCCTTCGACGTGCTGGTGGGCGTCAACCTGCTCCGCGAAGGGCTCGATTTACCCGAGGTCTCGATGGTCGCCATCCTCGACGCCGACAAGGAAGGTTTCCTCCGCAGCGAGACATCGCTGATGCAGACCATCGGCCGCTCGGCGCGCAATGTCAACGCCAAGGTGGTCTTGTATGCCGACAAGGTGACCGATTCGATGCAACGGGCGATCGAGGAGACGCGCCGTCGCCGCACCGTGCAGGAGGCTTACAATATCGAGCACGGCATTAAGCCGGAGACCATCCGCAAGGCGATCCACCGCGGCATCGAAGCCGACGCAGAGGCCCATGCCCGCTCCAACGCGGCGGTGGGGCGGACCGACGAGGTCCAGTACATCACCGAAGAATTCCTGGCCGAGTTGCAGGATGAGATGGTGGCCGCCGCCGAGGCCTTGGAATTCGAGCGGGCGGCCGCCTTGCGCGATCGCATTGGGCAATTGCACCAGCAGCTCGGCAAGCCCGTGGCCGAGGCGCAGGTCGAGCACGCCACGCGTGGCCATCGCGGCGGTCGCCACCGTCGCGGCGCTGGGCCCGCCGGCATTCCCAAGCCGCGAAAATAAGCCGCAAGAAACAAGGAAAGGGCACCGCCGACGGCACCCTTCCCTTGGCATAAACTCCCCTCGACGCCGCCGAGCGACCTTTGCGGGCCGCACTCGCGCGAGTGCCCGGCAAACCGTCTTGGCGACAGCCGCGCGGGTGGCTTGCTGGCTTACTTGGCGTCGTCCGGCTTCTTCGCGTCATCCGGCTTCTTCTCGTCGGCCTTCTTCTCATCGGCAGCCTTCTTGTCAATGGCCGCCTTGTCGTCCGCCACCTTCTTCTCGTCGGCCGCCTTCTTGTCAACCGCCGCCTTGTCGTCGGCCGCCTTGTCATCGGCCGCCTTCTTCTCGTCCATCGACTTCTCCGGGGTGGCCGGGGCGACGTCGGTCGCCTTCTTCTCGTCGATGGCCTTCTTGTCGATGGCCCCCTTCTCGTCGGCCGCCTTCTTGTCAATGGCCGTCTTCTCGTCGACCGCCTTCTTCACCGGCTTCGTCGCTTCCGGCTGGCAGCCCAGGGCGAACACGAAACTCACCAACACCAACAGCATTGCAAGACGCTTCATGGAACAACTCTCCTAACTTGACTCTTGATCGATCACTTCCGCAGGAACCCTTCCTGCTTCGGATATTTAGAGTCCCGACCCTGGAACTTTATTCCCGGCTTGCTACAATTTGGTAAAGAAATCGCCGTTGCGGGTGTTTTTCCCGCAACTCGGGAATAATCCTGCTTCCCGCGGTCTCTTAGAAGAGGGCCGGTTATGGCCGACGAACGGGCCGAGTTGGACATCGCGCAGTTGGTGGCCGAACATCATCGGGCGGTCTATGCCTATGCATTCCGCCTCAGCGGTTCGGCTCCCGACGCCGAGGATCTGGCGCAGCACGTCTTCCTGATCGCGCAGCAGCGGCTGGGGCAGTTGCGGAATCCGGCCTGTGTGCGCGGTTGGTTATTGACGATCTTGCGGAATCGCTTCCTCAAGACGAGCCAGCGCCAACAGCCCTTGCCGGCCTCCAGCGTCGGTCTGAACCTGGACGCCATCCCCATGGCGGCGGTGAAAGAGGAGATGATCGATCGCGGGCGGCTGCAAGAGGCGTTAAACCAGTTATCACCCGAGTTTCGCGTAGTTCTCGCCATGTTTTACTTTGAGGATTGTTCCTACCGCGAGATCGCCGAGCAACTCGACATGCCGATCGGAACCGTCATGAGTCGTTTGGCGCGGGCGAAACGCTGTTTGCGCGCTCGCCTGTTCGAGCCCGAGCCAGCGCCGGCCGGTCCGCCGGTCCGCCGGCCACATTCCAGCGTGACGAGGTAAGTGAGCAGCGCGATGGAGCACCAGCCAGCCCGCAAGGAGCAGATCCGCGAAGCGATGGAATCCTGTCGCCCCGGCAGCGATGACCTGCTGGATGGCGCGCTGGCCCCGTTGGCGGCTGTCTTGGCCCAGGACGCCGAGTTGCAGACGCGGTTTGGACGATTGCAACGCACGGATGCGGCCGTCGCCGCAGCGTTCCGCGACGTACCCATTCCCGATGGGTTGGCCAATCGCTTGTTGGACCGCTTGGCAGCAGCCCAGGCGGAGGCTGCCGCGTCCCCGGCCCAACCTGGGGCCCAACCTGGGGACTGGCCCAATTTTCGTCCGACGAAAATGGGGCTGTCCCCCTCACCGGCCGAAGGGCAGGGGAGGGGGGGCGATCCGGGGCGGCGACGGTTCTCGCGCCGCTGGTTGTTGCTGGCCGCCGCCTCGTTGAGCGCCGCCGCAGCCCTGCTGGCCGCCGCCTGGTTGGGGATCCACCCTCAGACGCGCGTGACGCCCTTGGCCGTGCTGGACGAGGCGACGGATTTCTTCCAGGGCGAATCGCCGGCCGCCGCGCATCGCCTGGACGAGGTTTCACCACCGGCCGACTATCCGCTCAGCCGCGAGGTCTTGGCGACCGCCCAGATTCGCTGGCGGCCGATCCAGGGGCTGCTGGGCCGCGGCGGAGTGGCCTATGACCTGTCCGGGCCGGGCCGCGTCCGAGCGACTCTCTACGTCTCCCGGCAAGTGGTGGCTGGCTTGCCCACGCAGCCCCCCGGGGGGCCGCGGCCGACCACGGCCGGCTGTTGTGCGGCGGCCTGGCAGGAGAACGGCCTGCTCTACGTGCTGGTGCTGGAAGGCGAGCCGCGGGCCTATCGGGGCTATCTGACGCCCAGCGGCCCGTTGACCTGAGCCGGTAAAGTTTGCCGGCTCTTCCCACCTTCATCCGCGCCCTTGCCGACGGCATTTTCGGCAAACTCCGCCTCATCCGATCCGCCGTTACAAGCCGAATTCCCAGGTAGAGCTTAGGCAAGAATTAGCCGAAACAAGGGGGGGGAGTTATGAAACGAGTTTCGATCCTATTTGCCGTTTTGTTGACGCTCGAAGTCACTGCCGTTTGGGCGCAAAAACCCGCTGCCACGCCCGCCAATGCCGTCTCGCTGGGCGAGGTGAAGCCGACGAGCGACATGTGGTTTTACGAGCAGGCCATGCGGCAGTATCAGGACCCCAAGTTCGCCGTTCGCAAAGCGGCCGAGTTCCGCGCCGAGCAGCGCGAGCGGCGACTGGCGGCCATGCAGTGGTACGGCCTCTCGAACCTGCGTCCGCGGGCCAGTTCCGATCCGTTCCACGACGATTACGCGCCGCAGTGGACCTCCAACAACAGTTATTACCCGAACCGTTGGAGCGTCAACGGCGGCGTGCCGGTCGTCGCCGTGCATTGCGAGGCGGATCAGTACGGCCGCTAGAGCGAGGCGTCTGGCGTTCCTTGTATCCGGCACACGCCGTGTGCCGTTGGCCGGCTGGCACACGGTGTGTGCCGGATACGTTCAGGCACGGAACGCCACCGAGGGCGTTCCCTACAAAGCAAAAAGTGCCATGAGCAAAGGCGATTGCTCATGGCACCGGGTGTGGGACGGTTTCATCGGGCGGGTGGCAACGCGGCTTTCAGACCAATTCCTTGCGCACGGCCCAAACCGCCGCCTGGGTGCGGTCCGAGACGCCGATCTTGCGGAGAATGTGCTGCACGTGCTCCTTCACGGTTTCGTAGCTGATGTGCAGCGTCTGGGCAATCTCCTTGTTGGTCAGGCCGTAGGCCAACTGGCGGAGCACTTCGCTCTCGCGCTGCGTGAGCGGCACTTCGACGTCGGCCGTCAGCCGCGGCGTGGCCAAGGCGCCGGTGACGCGGCGCAGCTCATCGCGGGTCCAAGCGCTTTCGCCGGCGGCCGCCGTGCGGATGGCTGCCAGCAACTCCTCGCGCGTGCAACCCTTCAACAGGTAACCGTTGGCGCCCAAGGCCACCGCGCGGGCGACGTACGTGGGGTTGTCGAAGGTGGAAAGGATCAGGATCGGCATCTCCGGCTTGTCCAGCTTGATCCGTCCCAACGACGTCAGGCCATCGCCGTCCGGCATGCGGATATCCAGCAGACAGACGTCCGGATCGCTCTCCAAGGCGTACTTGACGGCCTCGGCGCCGCTGCTCACTTCGGCCACCACCTTGATTTCCGTGCCGGCCAACAGGCTCTTCAGCCCGCTGCGGACCACTTCATGATCGTCGGCGATCAGCAGCTTGATCTTATTTTGTGTCATGCGATACTCCCTCCAAGTGATAGTAGTTGGTGACTACGCCTCTTCTTTGTCGCTCCCCCCCAATGAAGAAGCGTACCAATACTATACAATCATAACAAGGTTTCTGTGGGGGGGGAAGGCCCTAGCGAGAATTTGGGGGAAGAAAATCGCCCGCCCCGCCACTGATTGTAGCAAGCTAGACCGTTGGCGGCGGTCGGCTTTCAGCGATCAGCTTTCAGATCCCCATCCCCCTCTGTGGGATGGTATGGGTGAGGGGGCGCTGGAGAAGAACCATCCATCCCGGCCGCGTTTCCCGGCGGCATCCCCAGTTCAGGCGTTGTGAATCACGCTCTTGGTCGCGCACCCTCGCTTGCGCTTCAGGCTTCGATTGAACGCCGAGTTTGAGTTCCCCTCACCCCGACCCTCTCCCGGAGGGAGAGGGGGACCTGAGCGCCGGCCGCCTACTTCCCCTTCGCGGCCGGATTCTTGAAGGACTCCGGCTTGCGGCCTTGCAGAATCTCCGCCTGGTCGATGAGCTTTTCGTACTTCGCCTTCATGGCCACATCGCTCATCTTCGAGTTCTGGAAGAGGATCGACTTGAGCACTTGCTGGGCCTTCTTGGCCATATCGGCGGCTCCGGGCTTGTCGCCTTGCTTGTCGAGCTTCTTGGCATCGGTATACAGGCACAACGCCTCGCTATAGGCAGCCTCGAAGTACTCCGTCGGCCGGTTGCCGCGCCTGTCGCGCGGCATCCTTTCCATGGAACGGCGCAACGTGTCCCAAGCCGTGACGGCCTCGGCGAACTTGGCCGGAACCTTGGCCCCCCAGGCCTCCAGGATGTGGCACTGTAGCAATTTCGGCTCCAACGCCCGCGGGTTGCGCTTGATTAGGTCCTCCACTTCCTTCTCGGCAGCATCGAACTTGCCTTGGTTGCTTTCAATGCGGATCAGCAGGGTGCGGACGCGGGTTTCGCCCTGCTTGCCACCCTTGGCGGCAAAGTCCGCATCGTCCTTGACCCGTTTGAGGAACCCCTGGCATTGCTGTTCGGCGGCTTCGTCCAGGCCGATGGTGGAGCACGTCTCGGCGGTCCAGACCATGCCCGCGGCGGAGAACTTCTCCCGCGTGGCCAGCTTCTTCAACAGCTTGCCCAAGATCTCCTGCATGGCGGCTACCCGGTCCGCGGCCGCCTGGGTGTCGGCGGCGCCGACCGCGGCGGTGCCGATGGCCTCGGCCTTCTTCCGCTCCACGTCGAGGAGCTTGGCGAAGTCGAGCAATTGGCGGTTGACCATCTCGTTGTCGGGGCCCAGTTCCATCAGCACCATGCCCGCCTCGCCCGCCTTCGTCAGATCGCCGGCGAGCAAGTAGGAGCGGACGTCGCAGAGGAAGATGCGCAACATGGTGGGGTCGAGCGATTCCGGCTTGGTTTTCTTGATCGTATCGGCCGCCGTGGGATACCTTGCCAGCCAGCTTTGGCGCCGGCGCCGCTCCGGATGTGCGGGCGGGGGCTGCGCTTGCTCCGCGGCCAAGAAAGAGGCTGGCACCGTGCTTATTCCCAAGAGCGAAT
>CAYYBU010000144.1:0-6773 GCA_964469945.1 uncultured Planctomycetaceae bacterium | reverse complement strand
GCGGGGCGGCCGGGCCACATCTTCAACCTGGGGCATGGCGTGCTGCCGCAAACACCCGTGGAAAACGTGCTGGCCCTGGTCGAAACCGTCCATGAGGGCCGCCAAGAGAATACGTTGAGCGAATAGCGGGAGGAGCTCGATTTGAAAGATTGGTTGGAACTGTTTGCGCGTGGAGCCTATGTGGCCCTGACCAGCAAGCTGATGGTGTTGTCGGTGGGCGGCGCCTTGGGTACCAACGCCCGCTATTGGCTAGGGCGCTGGTGCAACGAGACCCTTTGGGCTGGCGGTTTTCCCCTGGGCACGTTCGTCATCAACGTCTCCGGGTCGTTGATCCTCGGACTGGCCGCGACCATCATCCTGGAACGACTACCGCCGGGACAGCAAGGCTGGTTCCTGTTGATCGGTACTGGCTTCTGCGGCGGCTACACCACGTTTTCCACCTTCGAGTGGGAAACCTACGGCCTGCTCCGCGATGGCAGTTGGGGGCTGGCCGCGATCAATGTGCTCGCCAGCGTGGCCGCCGGCTTTCTCGGCGTGGTCATCGGCGTCACTTTGGCGGGCGTCATCTTTCCCAAGCACTAGGAGCCCGGCGATGAAGATCGAGACGGAGGGGAAACTGTTGACTATTTACGTCAACAACACCGACCAGTGGCAGGGACAGCCGCTCTACGCCGCCATCGTGCAGACCTGCCGCCAGCGCGGCATCGCGGGAGTGACGGTCTGCCGCGGCGTCGAGGGCTATGGCAGCAGCGGCCATCTGCACACCACGCGCTTGCTGGAACTGAGCGAGAAGCTGCCGGTGCGCATCGAGATCATCGACGTTGCCGATCGCATCGAGCCGCTACGGCCGCTGTTGGAACCCATGATCAGCGAAGGACTGCTGACGGTCCAGGACGTACATGTGTTGCGTTACCTGCCCGATCCGAAGGGTTGAGGAACGGCCGCAAGACAGCTTCCGCCGTCGAGCCCCAGATCGTTCCTCGGCCAATCACGAGCACGTTCAGGCCGCGCGGCGCGGTTCGGCCGAGACTACGGGAAGCGGTAGCAGGGAAGACTGCCGCTCCGCGTCTTCGGCGTTTCGCGCATCCACGCGCCGCTGCAATTCGCGGTCGATGGCTTCGCTGAGACGAGAGAGATCGCGCGGCTTCAGTTGGTTGAGACGACTGAGGATTTTTTCCATGGGAGTTTCACTCGCGGCGAAGGTCGGCATGGGCCGACGAAAAACGTGGTTTCAGGTCGAACTATCTACGCTGTCTTGGCGGGTCAGGCGGCCCGTCGCGGTTTGGTGGTCTCGGAATGTGGCGGAGGATCGTACCGTCCAGCCCGCCGCGGCTGCTCGCCAAGATCGAAGAGCACCAGCGGCGCCACTCGTTTGCGACGGCGACGCCAGACGCGGACTGCGATCCATGACAACGTCAACACGACCAGCGCCACGACCAGCAGGTACCAGCGATCTTTCAGCAAGGCCAGCCCACGCGCCCACGGCGAGCCGTCTCCGGCCTTGTCTGCCGCGGCATTCTTGACTGCCGCGGCAGTTGGCGTCTGCGTTTGCCCACGGTGCGTCCGAGCGTGGGATGGGGGCATCGCTCCCTTGGCCGCAGCGTGCGAACGACCGTCGCGGTCCGTCCCTGTCATGACATGCAGGTATTGCTCGGTGGGCTTGTCGTTCAACGTCTGCGGCGTCCAACCATTGTTGTCCGTCGTGTTAGGAACAAAAAGCCCGTCCTCGTCGTCTTCCGCGGACCGCTGTTCCGCCGCTTCGGCGAACATTTCCACCTGCGTCACGCGCCATGCTCCCAGGAGCAGGATGACGGCAACGCCGGCAACAAGCACTTTCTTCATTCCAAGGGGTCCTCTCTCTAACTTCTCGAACTGTCGCGCCGAGTCTGCTATGCGGCCACGCGCGCCGATTGGCGCATCGCAAGGCTGCGTCCTGCCCAGAACTCATCGGTCTGGATGTCCTTCTCTTGTCCGGGAGTCCCCGGCTCGGGATCCGGATGCGGCGGCTCGCGGCGATCATACATCCACATCTGGTAGATGATCGGCTCCGTGGCCGGTTGTCGCGTGTCTTTCATGGTTCTACTCCAAAGCAGGTGATATTCGTACTCGACAAGCCCGGCTTAGGCGGCACGTCGCGGACCGGCCGATTTGCCCAAACCCGAGACCTTGATGGGCGGTGCGGTCGAACCGATGCGTCGCCGATAACTCTGCTGGCGTTCCACGGCCCGACGCCGCGCCGAATCTGGAACTTCGTCGCCCAAATCGCCACGGCGCTCCAATTCGGCGTCGATGGCTTCGCTCAAGTTGAACAACTCGGGATCCGACAACTGATTGAGATGTTTCAGAATCGCGTTCATAAAACCTTCACTCCTTAGGTGTGTGCCGGCCGAAGCCGAAAGCAACCGCTACCTCGTTAAAATGGTGTTGACATTTCACGCCTTTGCTTGCCCGCGTCGAGACCGCCTCGCCAGGCAACCGCCTTGTCCCCTCTGTCTCACACATGTACTGTCGCCACGTATTTGGCCAGCCCTCAGGCCGCTTTCCTCCCCGATCTGCCACGCCCGCCCTGCAGGGCCTGCTGGAAGAATCCGTCCCACTGCGTTTCGCCCAGTGGCCCCAACAGCACCTGCGAACCGCGGGAGCGGACCAACAACTCCACTCCTTCGTGCATGACCTCGCTGTAAATGGCCACCGCGTTGGTTCCCAAGTGCCCGGCAGCTTGCGAAAAGGCGTCGACCGCTTGGGCATCGTCATCGGTGGCGTCGATCAGCGCCCCGTCCGCCGTCTCCAGTACCAAGCGAATCTCGGGAAGCACCTTGGCGAAGGAGCACCGGATGGTGCAAGCCGGGTGTTTCCGCGCCCACTTGGTAATCTGTCGCGTGAGGGAATCACTGCCGTAGAACAGAGCGATCTCGCCTACGAGTGATCCCGCTTTTGAATTTTCCAATACAGGTCTCCCGTCAATGGATTGCTCCCCCATGACACGGGCTGGCAAGCCGCTCCCTTAACAGCAAGCGCCGTGCCGATATGGCGGCAACGGCGAAGTTGGCTTGTAAGTGGCGAAATGCCATGCGCTTAGATCGCAATCACCCGCGCGGCGAACAACTGCGAAATTCAAGAATGGTCGCAATGCGCGGCCAGTGCCTGGCTGCAAAGCGCGACCATGAACGAAAAGAAGAGACGAGAGACCCGAGACGGGCTTGGGCCGTGGATTTTGGGGCTTGGGCAGCCGGGACTGTCCGCCGCTGTAGGCAACGCCCTCCGTAGCGTTCGGGGAGTGAAAGAAGACTTGGTTCAGCGGTCGCCAGAGGAACGTCACGGAGGGCGTTCCCTACAACACAGCGCTGGGTATCCCTGCGCGCACGTTGGAAACGTTCGATCTCGGACAAGTGGTTGCCAACGGGCTGGGCGTCAATGATGCCTGTGCTGCGCGTGGTGTCTGGCGAGAGAAGGCGCCCCGGGCATCGTTAACCGAATGTGTGCTTCCGCGGTTTTCGCCAAGCCCTAAGACCCAAGTTCCACGACTGCCCCGAGCGCATTAATCGAGATTATGCTTCTTCAGCTTTCGCGCTAGGGTGGCACGATGGACCTGCAACAGCGATGCTGCCTTGCGCTGATTGAAATCGGAACGTTCCATGGCGCTGACGATCACCCGGCGTTCCAATTGGTCCAGGCCCTCGAAATTGTCCTCTGCGCGCGGGGCCTCCATATTCATCTCGCCGAACAACATCTCCGCGAGGATATCGGGTTCGAGGCCCGTCACATAGAGCCGCTCCACCCAGGCACACAGCTCACGCACATTGCCCGGCCAGGGATACTCCACCAACTGGGCGCGGACGGCCGGTGTGATCGCGACCATCTGGCGTTGATAGCGCCGGGCGAACAAGCAAGAAAAGTGCTCCAACAGGTGCGGCACATCCTCGGTCCGATCGCGCAACGCCGGCAGCACGATACGGACGATATTCAATCGATGGTACAAGTCGCGGCGGAAGGTCCCTTGCCGCACCATGGCCGCCAGGTTGCGATTAGTGCCGGCCAGAAAGCGGGTATCGACCTTCACCGGGATCGGTTTGCCCACCGGCATGACTTCCTGCTCCTGCAACACGCGGAGCAACTTGGGCTGCAGATTCAGCGGGATATCGCAGACTTCGTCGAGAAAGACGGTGCCGCCATCGGCCGTGCGGACCACGCCCAACATGTTCTGCTCGGCCCCGGTGAAGGCGCCGCGGACATGCCCAAAGAACTGGCTCTCGAAAAGCGTCTCGCTGATACCCGCACAGTTGACGGGAATCATGGGGCGATCGCGCCGCGGGCTATGGGCACAAAGCCGCCGGGCAATCAATTCCTTGCCCGTGCCGCTCTCCCCTTCGATAAGAACGCAACAATCACTGTTAGCGACCCGATCGACCAGGTCCAAGACTGCGTGAATGGCCGCTGAAACGCCAACAATAACGGGCGCATCGCCCGGCGAGAGCGTGGTCGCAATCATGGTTGTCTGGTCCTGGACACCACACGGCACACTCGACCGCCGTTAAAGACTCACGTACTACCGCCCTTCGGCGCACGGATGTCCTAAGGTCAAGCATCCCGAACAGAGCCCTGGTCGCTGCCTCCATCGTGCAATTGTTGTAACTGTTGCCGCCTACGCCGTTGCTACCGCAGCAACGCGAGGATTGAAACGTATCTTTAGCATAATCAGTTTGTCCGTTTCGTCAATAAGCAGAAAGAAATAAAATCGCTAATCTCGGCAATTCATGCTTCTTTGGCATGTGAGTAATGCACCCATTGTAGTGGAAAACTATCGCACTACACGCGATGTTATCTAATCCGGCAATATGTACGCACTCTTTTGTGACTTTGCCAGCCATCGTATTTCGAGTTTTCTGCGCACGAGCGTCACCAGACGCCCATGACGCAAAGATGAAAAAGAGGCCCGGTCGGGATTATCCGCTTCAGTCGATCCACCCACCCCCCAACAGGCGTTCACCTTGGTAAGCGACTGCGGCCTGACCGGGGGCAACGCCCCGGCACGGTTGGGCAAACTGGACGGAAAAGCGTTCGCCGGGCAACACGGCCAGCGTGGCCGGCATGGGTTCGCTGCGGTAGCGGATCTTCACCTCACAGGCGATGCGACCCGCGGCCCCGACCAAGTCATCGCCGCTGAGGAACCAATTGGCCCCCCTGGCAGTCAGCTCGTCGCGGGCCAACTCCTCCCGGGTGCCCACCACGACGCGACGCGTGGCCGCCTCGATACGCACCACGTAGCGGGGCTCTCCGAAAGCGATCCGCAGCCCCTTCCGCTGCCCGATGGTGAAGTGTTCCAGTCCCTCGTGTTGCCCGACCACCGTGCCATCGCTAGTCACGATGTCGCCAGCGGTCGGGGGGCTGGGGCGATATTGTTGCACGAAGCGGGCGTGGTCCTGGTCGGGGACGAAGCAGATTTCCTGGCTATCCGGCTTGTCGGCCACGGCGAGTCCCAAAGCGGCGGCCATCCGCCGGATGTCCGCTTTGTGGTGCTCGCCGACGGGAAAACTGAGCCGCGGCAGCCGACGCCGATTGATTCCCCACAGCACATAGGACTGGTCCTTGGTCGGATCGAGGCCACGGCACAAAGTCCACTTCCCCTCGGCGTTTTGCAGTATTCGGGCGTAGTGTCCCGTGGCGACCCGCTCGGCGCCGATGCTGTCAGCATATTCCCACAGTTTGCCGAACTTCAGCCAGGTATTGCAGACGATGCACGGATTAGGGGTTCGCCCGGCCGTGTACTCGGCGACGAAATATTCGATAATGCGGCCGAATTCCTGCTGGAAATTCAGCACGTAGAACGGGATGCCAAGCTGATCGGCCACCCGGCGGGCATCCTCGGCGTCGGCCGCACTACAGCAGCCCTGTTTCCGCGGGGCGGAGGCGTCGCAGACTGCGGCGGGCTGTCCGTGCCGCATGAACAGTCCAACGACGTCGTGTCCCGCCTCGCGGAGCAGCCACGCCGCCACGCTGCTATCGACACCGCCCGACATGGCCAGAACGACACGACTCAAGGATGCACGTCCTTCTGTACTAGCCTGGCCAGTCTGCGACCGGTGGTGCACAGCGGATAATTGTCCAACTCGGCGGGCCGCAGCCAACGCTGCGCCGCGGCCGCGGCCTTCCCGGCGGTGCGGCGGACATATTCGGCCTGGTAACAGTCGAGGGTTATGCGAAAACGCGTGACGCCGTGCTTCAGCGTCTTCCAGCAGGCGCCCGGCTCGACGTGGACGCCAGTCAACTTGCGGACGCCATCGCGCAAGGCGGCGACGATCTCCGCCGGCTGGCGGCTCTCCAGGGCAAACCGGGGGAAATCCCAGAGCCCGGCCCAGCGACGCCCCTCGGGATTCTGGATCAACAACACGCGGCCGCGGCGACGAACCACCACGGCTGCTTCCCGGACGGCCTCCGTGGCCGGTTTGGCCAGCGGTGGCGGAATCTGCGTTTGCAGCCCGGCGGCAAAAGCGCCGCAGTGCGCGACCACCGGACAACGCTCGCAGCGCGGCGCACGGGGCTGGCAGAGCGTGCTACCCAGTTCCATCAGGGCCTGATTGAAACGGCCCGCCTGCCGCTGCGGCACGAGCGTTTCCGCCATCGCCCAGCACAGCTTCTGGCCGGCCGCCGAGCGGGGATCGCCGCGGTAGGCCAGCAGGCGGCTGAACAGGCGCGAGGTGTTGGCTTCCAGGATCGGCTGCGGCTGGTCGAAGGCGATGAAGCTGCAGTCGGAGAAGCTCGGCTACAGCTACGAG
>CAYYBU010000143.1:0-6786 GCA_964469945.1 uncultured Planctomycetaceae bacterium | reverse complement strand
TGGCCATTGCCCGGTCCGAAGGCGATCTTTCGGAAAACGCCGAGTACCATGGCCGGCGGGAAAGCCAGGGCATGATGCAGGCGAAGATTTCCGCGCTGCAGGACAAGCTCTCGCGGGCGGTGCTGATCGATCCGTTGTTCGTCCCCGCCCACGCAGGCATCGCCGAGATTTACTTGGCGCAGGGGCAGATCAACAGTGCCATCGACGAGTTTTGGCAGGTGGTGCGCAGCGACCGCACGAACGACGAAAGCTGGGTCGAGCTGGCGCGCATGTACGTGCTGAAGAATCTGCACCTCAACGCCGAGGAGCGCAACTGGGAGGAAGTGGAAAAGATTCTCGACCATGCCGGTGAGTTGCTTCCCCATTCGGCCCAGGTGGCCATTCTTCGCGCGGAAGTGCTGGTGGCGCAGGGCCGCACCGACATCGCCGAACGCCTGCTGGAGGGGCTGCGCGACGCCAATCCGGACAAGGTGGAATTCTGGAACGTGCTGGCCTCGCTGGCCGAGCGGCGCTCGCTATGGAGCAAGGCCGAGAAGCTCCTCGACGACGCCGAGAAGCAAGCCGGAGACAGCGTCTCCCTGCGGTTGGCCCGCGCGCAGCTCCTGGTGAAGCGCGACGGCAACAAGGCCGCCCCAGCACTGAAGGCCCTCAGCGAGAAAACCGGCAAGTTTTCCGAGGAGGATCGTTTGCAACTCTGGAGCGGCCTGATCATCCCCGCCTTGCAGGCCAACGCCGACAGCGATGCGAGCTGGCTTTGCGAGCAGGTGTCGAAGCAGCGGCCGAACGACCTGCGCAATCACTTCCTCCGTTTCGAGTTGGCCCTCCGCCGGCAGGACCATTCGCGGCTGGAAGGGATCCTGGCCGACATCGAGAAGATCATCGGCCACGGTCCCATGTGGCTCTACGGCCAGGCGGTCCGCTTGAGCCTGCAAGCCCAGAAGACCGGGCACGAAGGGGCCCTCGATCAGGCGCTGCAGTACCTGGCCCAGGCCCGCGAGATTCGCCCAAGCTGGTCGCGGCTGCCGCTGTTGGTCGCCGGCATCTACGATCAGCAGCGCAAGTACGATCGCGCCTTGGAGAACTACCAGGAAGCCATCAAGCTGGGCGAGCGGAATCCGGAAGCGATTCGCCGCGCCGTGCAGCTCTTATACGAGCGGCACCGCTACGCCGAGGCCGAGGGGATGCTGCACCGCTTGGACGAGCAGCAGATGCCCATGACGCCGGAACTGGAGCGCATGCGGGTGGAGCTGGATCTGATGGAGGGAAAGAATGTCGAACTCTCGCGTCTGGATGCGAAGAAGAACATCAGCGATCCGAACAACTACCAGGAACAGATTTGGCGCGGGCAGATCCTGACGATTCTCGCCCGCCGCGCCAAGAAGGAGGGACGCCCGCACGACGCCGAGGAGCAGTTGACCGACGCGGAGAAATCCTTCCGCCGCGCCATCGAGTTGAAACCCGCGCTGCCGGAAACGTGGATCGCGCTGATGCAGCACCTCGCCGGTCTCGGCGAGACCGACAAGGCCAAGGAACTGATGGCCGAGGCGGCCCGGAAGCTTCCGCCCAAGCAGGCGCCGCTGGCGCTGGCGCAATGCCACGAGATCCTGCACGAGAACCCCTTGGCCCAGGAGAAGTATCAGGAAGCCCTGGCGGCCGCGCCGGAAGACCCCGACACGGTCCGCCGCGTGGCCGATTTCTATCTGCGCAACGGCCGCTTGCTGGCCGCGGAACCGCTGCTGCGGCAACTGGTGGACGGCCGCGGGAAGCCCACCCAGGCCGACATGGTATGGGCGCGGCGGCAACTGGCCTTGAGCACCGCCGCCAACGGCGGCTATGCCAATCTGCAGGCGGCGCGGAAGATGATTGAAGAGAACATGGCCTTGGGCGACGCCTCCGCGCAGGACATGCGCGCGCTGGCCACGTTTTTGGCGATCGACCCCAATCCGGTCCTGCACAAGAAAGCCATCCAGATCATGGAGAACCTGATCCTGCGCGAGGAGATGACCTCGCCCGAGGACCGCTTCACCCTGGCGAAGCTCTATCTGGCCCAGGGGGATTGGGACCACTTCCGCCAACACATGCTGAGCGTGTTGGCCAAGAGCGGCAACGATCCGCGCTTCGCGGTCACTTTTATTACGGCCGAGTTGCAGCACAATGCGCTGGGCGAGGCCGACTTGTGGCTGGCGAAACTGGAAAAGACGATTCCCGACCAGTTCGTCACGGTCAACCTGCGTGCCGACGTCGAGCTGCGCCGCGGCCACGCCGACGCGGCCCTGGAAGGGTTGCAGAAGTTTGTGGACAAGCCCGACGTGCCCGGTGGCGAAGAGCAAGCGGAGCGGCGCCGCATGGCGGCCGCGGCCTTGGAGCAATTTGCCGGCCGCCTCACCGAGGCCCGGCAGACGGCCGCCGCCCTGCGCTTCCTGAAACAGGCGGAAGCTTGGTATCGCCAGTATGCCCAGCAGCGCAGTGGACAAGAAATGCTGCTGGCCAGCTTCCTGGCACGGCACGGGCAGGTGAATGAAGCGCTGGCGCTGCTGCGAGAGAAATGGGCCGATTCCAATCCCACCGCTCTGGCCCAGACCTTCGCCACGCTGATCCACAACAGCAAACCGCTCCCCGAGCAGGCCCGCGAGGCGGAACGCATCCTCCAGGACGCCTTGAAGAAGTTCGACCGGCCCACGTTGTTGCTGCTGACCATGGCCGACCTCTGCACGGCCGCCGCGCGTTACGACGAGGCCGAAGGCTACTATCGCGAGGTCATCGCCAAAGACCCTGCCAGCGCGGCGGCCTTGAACAATCTGGCCTCCCTGCTGGCCTTGCAGCAAATCAAGCTCGATGAGGCCCTGCAACTGATCGACCGCGCGCTGGCGGTGGCCGGGCCCATGGCTTCGATCCTCGACACGCGGGCCGCCATCTACCTGGCGGCCAAGCAGCCCGAGCAGGCATTGGCCGACATCAACCTTTCTGTCGCCGACGCCGCCACCCCGGTCCGCCTCTTCCATCAAGCGCGGGTGTATCACCAACTGGGCCGTCGCGGCGACGCCACCGAGTCTTTGGCCCTGGCGGAGAAGGCCGGTTTGACGGCCGCCCTGCTGGAGCCCCTCGAACGCCCTGTCTACAACAAACTGCGCGACGATCTGCGGTAACAGGGGTGAAACGCAGGGAACTGCAAAGTCCGGGGTCCGGTCCATTTGTCGGCTCCAAAGCCCGGATTTCAGGCAAAACGTCGTGCGAAAACATGGACCTGACCCCTTTGCGTCGGACTTTGCAGTTCTCCCGGGGCGGGGAAGAGGGGGACAGGTCCATGTTTTCGGACGACGTCGAACTTGAAAGCCGCGCCCACTGGCCGAAAAATGGACCAGTCCCCGCCCACCCCGTGAACGGTTACGCGGAAACTTGCAAATTTGCCGCATTGAACGATAATAGGTAGAGTGGCATGTTGACCTCTTTTCTTATCCCCAATCGCCGGCATTGCGTTGAAAATCATCGCCATCGAGCCGACGCCGAAAGGCAGGAGCATCTGCGCTTCGGCCGATGGTCCGGGCCGCGCCAACGCGGGCGCCGCGGGAGGTTCTGCGCGATTCTACTTGACGTTGTTGATGGCCCCCCTGCTGGCGGCCCTCAGTGCGACGCCCGCCGCTGCGCTGACGATCAATGGCTATACGGCGGCCGGCAACGAACGTTTCGCCTCGGCATATCCCGGCGCGCCGGTGGCCAACACCAGCAGCTCGTTTATCGGGGCGGGCTACAATTGGTCGGGCGTGGGCTGGACTGCGGGCAGCAGCAATTGGAGCTTCGCTTTGCTCGGGCCCGACCAGGTGCTGATCGCCAATCACGTTCGGGGCGACGTCGGGTCCACCATCCAATTCACCAACGCCAGCGGCCAGGTGTTCAACTTCACCGTGGCCTCGGAACAAGGTACGCACAGCGGCTACACGAACGACCTGGCCACGGCCACCCTGGCGACCCCCATCCCCGCCAGCGACAACATTCAGTATTATTCGATTCTCTTCCAGGGCTATGCGCCCGCGACCTATGTAGGCGACAACCTGCTGCTGTACGGTAATTATGAGGGCCAGGGGCCCGCCGTGGGCTGGAACCAGATCAGCCAGGCCGGACAATTGCTGCAGAACGCGAGCGGGAGCTACGGCCCGGATTACTCAAATTATTTGTATTACGGCTATGACTCGGTTAGCCCCAATCGCACCGTCGTCCAGAACGGCGATTCGGGCAGTCCCACCTTCATCGTCACCGGCGTGCAGGGGCAAATGTACCTGGCCGGCGCACACTATCTCCTCGCCAGCGACCCGGCCGGCGGCTACGACTCGTTCACCTCGCTGTCGCTGCCCACCCTGGACGCCGACATGGGGCCCAGCGGCTACTTGCCCTACGTGGTGACGCCCGTCACCGCGCGGTGGAACGGCGGCACGTCGAGCTCCTGGGCGACGGCCGCCAACTGGTCGAGCACGAGCGGCACGGCCAGCGTGCCGGGCGACGTGATGTCAGGCGGCTCGGTGGCGGTCTGCGCCTCGGTCGAGTTCGACGGCGCGGCGACCACCCCACATACGATCACTCTGGACGGCGCCCAGACCGTCACCTCGATCACCTTCGCCAGCGCCGCCGGCGCCAATGGCTTCACCCTCACCGGCGCCAATACGCTCACCATCGGCGAGGCCGGCCTGACCAACCTGGACGACGACGTGCAGACGCTGGCGTGCCCGGTCGCGCTGCGCACCTCGCAACGCTGGACCATCGGCTCCGGCGGACTGGCCGTCACGGGCTCGATCAACCTGGGCAGCGGCACGACCGGCAATCTGCTCTTGGTGGAAGGCAGCGGCAGCGCGGTCTTCAGCGGGGCCCTCAGCGGCAGCACGGGCAGTCTGGCCGTCGATGGCGGCGCCACCTTGACGCTCAACAGTTCCGCCGGCAACAGCTATGGCGGCTCCACCTTCATCAACGGCGCCACCCTGGTCATCAGCCAAGACAACGATCTCAGCGCCGCGCCGAGCGTGACGGCCAGCAATCAATTGTCGATCGACGGCGGCACCCTGCAGGCGGCCGCCACGCTGGCGCTGAATGCCAATCGCGGTATCGCGCTGGGCAACCTGGGGGGAACGCTGGCAGTGGTCGGCGGTGCGACCCTCACGGGAAATTCCCCCATTGCCGGCAGCGGCGCCGCGCTGGCCGTGGCCGGGCCGGGTAGCGTCGTGCTCACGGCGAGCAATTCCTACAGCGGCCCGACGACCGTTAGCGACGGCGTCTTGACGCTCAGCGGCAGCGGCAGCATTGCCAAATCGTCCGGCTACACCGTCGGCGAAGGCACGCTGCGTCTGGACAACTCCGCCGGCACGCTGGCGACCAACCGCACCAACACGGCCGCGACCATCGCCCTGCAGGGCGGCACGCTGCAAATCGTCGCCGCCGGCGCCACCACCGCGACGTTGGGCAACCTCAGCGCCGTTGCCGGCGAGAACGTTTACACGTTGAGCACGACCAACACGGCCAACACGCTGGTGGTCAGCAATGGCACACTCAGCCGCAGCGTCGGCGCCACGGTGAACTTCACCGGCACCTTCAATAGCACCAATCGCATCACCTTCAGCGGGCTGTCGGGCTTCATCGACCAGGGGACCTTCGCTAACGGCGCTGACTTCGCCGCCTACGACACGACCTTGAACACCATTCGGGCCTTGGAGTACGGCATCGACCCCAATACGGCGGCGGTGGGCGTCATCGCCGCCGGCGACCACGTGAAGTTGACCGCGACCCCCGCCGCGCAGAACAGTCTCACGCTGCTGACGCTGAACCTGGCGGGCAGCGGCGTGAGTTTTCCGCTGGCCGGCGGCCAGACGCTGGTGCTCAGCGACGGCGGCCTGCTCAAGTCCGGCGGCGGCGCGGCGGGCACGCTCAGCGGCGGCGGCCTTGCCACGGCCGCGGGCGTGGAACTGGTCGTGCGCACCGACACGGCCGCCGATTCGTTGACCATTTCCACCCCCATCGCGGCCGCCGGCGCGCTGACCAAGAGCGGCGCGGGGCTGCTGGTCCTTTCCAGCACGGCCAACAGCTACGGCGGCCCCACGACCGTGACGGCCGGCACCCTGGCCCTGGGCGCCGCGCAGACCCTTCCCGCCACGTCCACGCTGGCCCTGGCCGGCAGCGGCGTCTTCGACCTGGCTGGCTACAGCCAGACCGTGGCCGGCCTCAGCCTCTTCGACGGCACGATCACCAACAGCAACCGCGGCAACCCGGCCACGCTCTGGCTGGGCGGGAATTCCGGCGCGGTGCTCTACGACGGCGTGGGCGGCGGGGCCACGATCGCCGCCGACAACTTCATGCTCGCCACCAGCAGCGCCGCGGCCGGGTCGCACGTCTTCACCATCGCCCGCGGCCTGGGCGTCTCCGATCTGACCGTTACCTCCGCCATCGGCAACGGCAGCGCGGCGCCGCAATCGCTCGTCAAGAGCGGCCCGGGCATCCTCACGCTCAGCGGATCGAACACCTACACGGGCGCGACCGACGTGCTGGCCGGCACGCTGGCCTTGGGGGCTTCCGGCGCAATTCCCGGCAACTCCAACGTCAGCGTCAGCGGTGGCACACTCAACCTGGGCGGCTACTCCAGCAGTGCCGGCGCGGTGACGCTGCAAAGTGGCCTCATCACCGGCGCCGGCGGCGTCCTCAGCGGCACTTCGTACACCCTGCAAGGCGGCACGATCAGCGTCAGCCTGGGCGGCAGCGCCACCCTCACCATGAGCACCACGGGCACGGCCGTTCTCAGCGGTTCCAACA
>CAYYBU010000142.1:0-6792 GCA_964469945.1 uncultured Planctomycetaceae bacterium | reverse complement strand
GCTGGCCCCGCCCGCCGTCGACACCAAGATCAAGGCCGACGCCAAGATCAAGAAGGCCAGCCCCGTCAACCAGATGGTCAAGCCTCGTGCCGCGGTACGGCGGCCGCCGGTGAAGGTCATCCACGGCGCCGAGGAAGACGTGGGCGGCGATCTGAAGTTCACGCCCCACGTGGAGAAGCCCGCGCCGTTCGAGTCGGCGCCGGCTCAAAACCAGCAGCATGAACCGGAGGCGAAAGTCGGGGCCGGCGATGGCGTCATGCCCCTCCGGGACGTTCCCGATGAAGATCTGAAGCCTGGCGTGGTGGACCCCAAGGCGCGGGACCTCAACCCGGACAAGCCCCGTCGTGACGACGAGGTCCAACACGGACCCAACTAGGATTGACGCTTTGCCATCAACGCGAGGCCCAAGGGCTTCCCGCCCATGAGTGATGCCGGCCACACCTCCGCCGAGAGCTTGCGACTGGCCGATCTTTCCGGCCAGCAGTTGGGCGATCTGCGGTTGTTGCGGCGGCTGGGACGCGGCGCCATGGCCGAAGTCTACTTGGCCGAGCAGTGCCAGTTGAAGCGCCGCGTGGCCGTGAAGATCCTCAAACCCGAGTTGGCCGACGACCGCACCTATCTGAAGCGTTTCGAGCGCGAGGCCCAGGCCGCCGCCTCCCTGGTCCATGCCAACATCGTGCAAATCCACGAGGTGGGCCATAGCGACGGCTTGCACTACATCGTGCAGGAATATATCGCCGGACTGAACCTCGGCCAGTGGATCGCCCGCTCCGGACCGCTGGATCTGGGCCGCGCGCTGTCCATCATGCGGCAAGTGGCCGCCGCGTTGGCCAAAGCGGCCGACGAAGGCGTGGTGCATCGCGACATCAAGCCGGAAAACATCCTGCTGACGCCCGCCGGCGAGGTGAAAGTGGCCGATTTCGGCCTCGCCCGCATCGCCTGCGAGGACGACGCGGCCCATCTGACGCAGATCGGCATCACCATGGGCACGCCGCTGTACATGAGCCCCGAACAGGTCGAAGGGAAACCGCTGGACTGCCGCAGCGACCTCTATTCCTTCGGCGTCACCTGCTACCACATGCTTGCCGGCCATCCGCCCTTCGTGGGCGAGACGGCCCTGGCTGTGGCCGTGCAGCATCTGAAACAGCAGCCCCAAACGCTGGAAAGCTTGCGTCCCGATCTGCCGCCGCCGCTGTGCCGGATCGTCCACAAGCTGTTGGTCAAGGAACTCGATGGGCGTTGCCAGTCGCCGCGGGAGTTGCTCCGCGAGTTGCGCCGCGTGTGCCAGGAATATTGCCCGGAAAACGCGGGCGAGGATTTTGCCGCCTGGGACTCGGCGGCGACGCTGCCGGCGTCCGATCCGCGCCTGGAAGCCACCCGGCAACTGGCCAGTGCGATGCAACGGGGTGCGACGCAAAAGTCGCGGCGGCGCCGCGGGCTGCTGGCCGTGGGACTGGGCTGCGCGCTGGCCGGCGGCGCGTCGTTGGCTTGGTCGCTCGGACATCACGAGCCGCTGTTGGTCGTGTCGCGCAGCGGACACGTGCGGATCCCGCGCCAAGCCAGTGCCTTGCGGCAGTATTATTGTGCCAGCCAGATCGGCACCGAAGAGGCCTGGCGGAGCGTGCTGGAGTATTTCCCGGAAAAGGAATATCTCGTCCGCCGCGCCAAGCAGCAGTTGGCGCGGATTTATCTCCGCGAGCGCGACGACGCCCGCGCCCTGGCGATCTTCGAGGAATTTGCCGCCGCCGCCGACGTGGACAAAGAATTTCGCGCCTACGGGCTGGCGGGCAAAACGGGCGTGCTCACCCTGCAAGGCAAGTACCAGGAGTCGGCCGACGTGTTGGACGAGCTCTGGCCGCTGCGCGGCGACCTGCGCGACGCGCAAATGCAGAAGATGCTCGATCACGCCATTGAGGAAAACCGCGCCAAGCTCGGACCGCAAAGCCAGCGCCAATGGGACCAGTGGCTGCAAACCGAGTTCCCCGCGACGCCGTAAGAATGGCCGTTAACGTATCCGGCACACTCCGTGTGCCGTTGGCCGGCGGCACACGGAGTGTGCCGGATACGTTGGAACGGCCCCAGCCGGCTTCGGAAAACCTTTGCACACCGAACACGCCCAAAATAGCGGCGACAAGTCGCCGCACTCCAAGGATAGAAAGGACATCCCATGAGGTTCATGAGCATCCGTGCAGCGCTGCTGGCCGTGCTTTGCCTGCTTCTGCCGGCCGCGGCCGCCGAGCCGGGAAAAGCTGCCCACGGTTATCGCCCGCTCGTGTTTTCGCCGGGCGAAAAGGCCAAAGTCTCGCTGTTCGGCATCGACGGCGAGGGATACAAGATCGTCTTCGCCTTCGATCGCTCCGGGAGCATGGACGCCCCGGGCCACAACGCCTTGCCGGCGGTCAAAGCCGCCCTGGTCAAGGCCTTGCAGGGTTTCGATGCGGTCCATCAGTTCCAGATCATCTACTACAACGAGCGGCCGAAGATCTTCAACCCGACGGGCCAGGCCGGCCGCTTGGTTTTCGGCACCGAGCAGAACAAGACGCTGGCGGCCGCCTTCATCAACTCGGTGGTGGCCGACGGCGGCACGTCGCACGAAGACGCCGTGAGTTTGGCCATCAAGTGCCGACCCGACGTGATCTATCTGCTCACCGACGGCGACGATCCGCAATTGACCGCGCGGGAACTGGAGCGGATCGATCGCATGGGCGCCGGGATCGTCATCAACACGATCCAGTTCGTCGCCGGTCCGCCGCCGGGGCCAGAGCATTTCCTGGTGAAGTTGGCCCAGCAGAGCGGCGGCAAGTATGTAGCGGTCGATATCAGCAAAGGGGCAACGCGCTGACGGGAAGAGCCCTTAGGCCGCGTAAATGAATAAGTTACCGGAATTGTAGCAGGCACACGCCGTGTGCCGTCCGCAAAATAACGGCACACGGCGTGTGCCTACTACATTGAAGTTCGGTTGATAATTGTTTTCCAATGCCTTAGGTCTTGGGGCTTAGGTCTTAGGAAGACCTGAAGACTGGCTGTTGCGCGTCAGTCCCAAGACCCAAGTCGGCGTTTCTATCGCGGGCCGCGGACATAATACACGCCGAATTGGTCCGTGTCGCTGGGCCACGGCGGCGTGGGCTGGAAGGCACGCTGATCGTACGTGCCCGGTCCCGGCCAGTCGCGATGGAACTGCGAATAGACCCGTGACTCGCGGGTATTGCCGACGCCCCAACCCATGCGGGCTTGCCTTTTGGCCGTCGGCGGCACCACCAGGGCAATCGGCATGTTCCATGCCGCATCGTAGTTGTAGCCGTGCCAGGCCACGGCCGGTTGGTAGGTGGTGCCGTACCAATAGGGATAGGCGGGCTCGGGCGTGGCCGCTGGCATGGGGACGGCTTCGCTCGCGGCAGCGGCGGGGATCGGTTGCAGGGGCGCGTCTTGGGCGCCGGCCCGCTGGGCCGACATGGCGGCGGCCAACAGCGCGGCAACCAACAGGATCCACGAACATTTCATAGTAGGGAATTCCTTGCGTAAAGGGGGCCGGTGTCGGGGTTTCATGCATCCGCCCGCAACGGCACACGCCGTGTGCCGGATACGTTATCCTCAATGTCCGCAATTGACCACCGGTCGGGCCGGCGGCGTGTGTGGGACGGAAACCCCCCACATCACGGTTGGCGCCAACGGGCAGAGGGAACGATGGTTATAGGTGACCGTGGTGCGGGTCACGGTGTGATCTTCCGGATGCGGGGTACGATACACCCGCCGATGCTCATAGAGGAATTCCTGCGGCATCAGCGGCTGATAGGTGAAATACGTGTAGCCAACCCAAGGCGGTGTCGGTCGGGGTGCGGGGTACATCGCCGCCCCCACACCGGCCGGGCTTCCGGCCGGCACGTAGTAATTGTAAAACAGGTCGGAAGGTCCGGCGGGCCTGGCCTGGGCCTGGGCCGGTTGCGCGGCAAGGCCGCACGCGATCCCGACCGCGGCGACGATCATCAGCAAGCAGGTATGACGAACCATGGGATGGCTCCTCGGTGAGTCGAAAGGAATGGCATCCTTAGGAATCTCGGCCTGGGGGGCCCCTGCGGGTGAATCTTTGTCTGCCGGATGTAACTAAGTTACCCGATGTGCGGAAAACCGCGGAAAAGCGGCCTACGACCCCAGCCGCAGCATCGCTATAATTGATACAGTTTACGCTTTTGGAAAAGGCCTTTTCCGGCCGCTTTTGGAAAAAGCCTTTTCCCGGCAACCACACCAGGATGGATATGTTAGACGCGACTCCCGACACGACCGTGGATGAAGAATCGCTCGACGCCAACGGCAATGGCAATGGCGACGGCAAGCCCGACTCCAACGGCGATGGCCGCCGTTCCGGCCGCCGCCGCGCGACCGCCCAATCGATGGCCGCCAGCCAACGGGACATTAGTGTCAGCGAGTTTTTTGCGAAAAATCGCCATTTACTCGGCTTCGACAATCCCCGCAAGGCCCTGCTAACGACCGTCAAGGAGGCCGTCGACAACGCCTTGGACGCCTGCGAAGAGGCCGGCATCCTGCCTGAGTTATGGGTCCACATCGAGCGGCTGGAGCAGCCGGACCGCTACAAAGTGGGCGTGCAAGACAACGGGCCCGGCATCGTCGCCAAACAAATCCCTTTGATCTTCGGCAAGTTGCTCTACGGCTCGAAGTTTCACCGTATGCGGATGAGCCGCGGGCAGCAGGGCATCGGCATCAGCGCCGCCGGCATGTACGGCCTGCTGACCACCGGCAAGCCGGTGAAGATCATGTCGAAGGTCTCCAAGCGGTCGGCGGCCCATTATTACGAAATCCAGATCGACACCAAACGCAACCGGCCGGAGATCCTCAACGGCCACGGCGAGGGCCAGGAGATCGCGCCCAACGACAGCGGCCGCAAAGTGATCGAGAAGCACGGCATCGAGTGGACCGAACAGGACCACGGCACCCGCGTGACCATCGAGTTGGAAGCCCGCTACCAGCGCGGACGGGGCAGCGTCGACGAGTACCTGGAGCAGACGGCCATTGCCAATCCGCACGTGACGATCCACTACGCCGATCCCGACGGCGGCACCTGGGACCATCCGCGGGTGAGCGACGAGTTGCCGCCGGAACCGCGCGAGATCAAGCCTCATCCCTACGGCGTCGAACTGGGCATGTTGGTGGGCATGCTCAAGGACACCCGGGCGCCCACCGTGTCGCAGTTCCTCACGCACTCGTTCTCGCGAGTCAGTCCTTCGGTGGCGAGAAAGATTTGCGAGGCGGCCAAGGTGGGCACGCGGGCCAGCACGCGGAAGTGCGGACGCCACGAGGCCGACGCCCTCTACCAGGCGATCCAGCAGACGAAAATCAGCGCCCCGGCGACCGATTGCATTTCCCCCATCGGCGAGGCGCTGATCCTCCGCGGCCTGCACCAGGTGGTGCCGGGCGAGTTCTACGTCGCCGCCACGCGGCCGCCGGCCGTCTATCGCGGCAATCCCTTTCTGATCGAGGTCGGCCTGGCTTACGGCGGCGGCTCTACGGCCCAGAAAGTGCCGCGGGAAACGCTGCACGAGCTGCTCGACTCGAGCGATGCGCGGACCTTGCGGCAGTTCCTTTCCACCACCTTCGACGGCGTCGGGGCGGAGGCGGCCGACAAAATCCTCCACGAGGCCGGACTGCGCACGCGCGTCTCGCCGGGCAAACTGAAAGCGGTCGAAATTGTCAAGCTCCACGAGGCCATGCGCAACGTCAACCTGCACGACGGCCAGACGATGTCGCTGCTGCGCTACGCCAACCGCGTGCCGCTGCAATTCCAGGCCGGCGGCTGCGCCATCACCCAAAGCGTGATGACGACCAACTGGCGCAGCTACGGACTGAGCCAATCGCGCGGCGCGCTGCCCAGCGGCCCGGTCACGCTGATGGTCCACATGGCCAGCGTGTGGGTTCCCTTCACCAGCGAATCGAAGGAGGCCATTGCCGGTTACCCCGAGATCCAGAAGGAACTGCGGCTGGGACTGCAAGCGGTCGGCCGCAAGCTGGGAATGTATCTCCGCCGCCGCAACCGCGTGAAGCACGAAGGGCAGCGGCGGGCCATCTTCCTCCGCTACCTGGGCGAAGTGGCCGGGGCCGTCAGCCGCATTAACCAGACCGACCGCGAGAGTCTCTATCAACGTCTGCTGGAAGTGGCCAAGAAGCGGACCCTGCAGGCCGACGTGAAACTCGACGACCAAGGCCGTCCCGTCGACGAGGACGAAGAGTTGGACCTCGGCGAGAATGTGCTCGTCGTGCCGGCGGCGGACGACACCTTGCCGGGCGAGCATTTGTAGGTCAGGCTATGCCTGACAGATCGGCAGTGTCAGGCATAGCCTGACCTACGAACCAGAGACGGTCGCCCGTAGGGAACGCCCTCCGTGGCGTTCCGGGCGTTGCTCACAAAACGGAACGCCACGGAGGGCGTTCCCTACCGATGAACGGGCAGTTGCACGCCGCCCGCAAGACCCCAACACGAGATAGACCTCAGGTATCCCATGGCACCAAAAGCAACCCCGAAAATTTCCGCCCGCGACAGCCAGACGCGGAAGCGGCTCATGGAACTGGCCAACCAGGTCGTGGCCGCCGCCGATCGCGGTCGCGATCCGCACCTGGACATCCCCGCCCGCGCGCTGTCGAACGTTCGCTACAACAAGACGAAGCGTTTCATCGAGATGGGCAGCAACACCAATCGCCGCCAACTGTTCAACCTCTCCCAGGCGAAAAGTTACATGCAGACCATCCTCGTCGCCCGGGGAGTCGCCGAGCTGGTCGAGGAGG
>CAYYBU010000141.1:0-6794 GCA_964469945.1 uncultured Planctomycetaceae bacterium | reverse complement strand
GGTCAAAGTCACCGTGTAGGTGAGCGTTCCGGCCGGTAGCGTCGCGACGTTGACGGGCACAGTCAGGGTCGTCGAGGAAGAGACGGGGCCGTTGCCCGACAGGGTCGCGCTGCCGGCGCCGTTGGAAGTCACGGTGTATTGGTACGTCGTGCCGATCTGGGCATCCGTCAGAATGAAACCGGCCGCAGACGCCTGGGCCGTGGTAATGGGGTCGATGGCCGCCGTGACCTGGTAGCCGCTGGGCGGCGTCTGGTCGAGCGTGGCCGTGGCCGATGCGGTGGTGGCATTGCCGGCCGCATTGGTGATCGTCACGCTGTAGGTGAGGGTGCCGTCGGACAACGAGCGGACATTGATTCCGGTGATGTCCTGGTCGGCCTCGGAGACCGTGCCGTTGCCAGTCACCGCGGTGCCGCCGCCGCTGGAGGTCACACTGTACGAGTAGGTGTCGTTCACTTCCGCGCCGGCAAAAGTGAAGCTCGTCGAGACGGCTTGCGCCTCATCGACCACGTTGTCGTTTGCCGTCACCGTAAACGATGGCGGGACCGCCGTGTTGAGCGTGGTCGTGGCAAGCGCGAAAGGACCGGTGCTGCCGGCCGGATCGGTCAACGCCACGCTGTAGGTGAGCGTACCGTCGGGGAGCGAGGAGACGTTGATCGTGTTGACATTCTGGTTGGCCGCGGAGACCGTGCCGCTGCCGGTGACCGCGGTGCCGCCGCCGCTGGAGGTCACGCTGTATTGGTAGGTGTCGCCGACCACCGCGCCGGCGAAGGTGAAACCGGTCGAAGAGGCGCTGGCCACATTGACCGGATCGGCATCCGCCGTGATGCTATAGCCGCTCGGCGTCGTCACCTGGACGGTCAGCGAGGTCGTCGCCGCAGCACTGCTGGCGGTCCCATCATTGACCGCAACGCTGATCGTGCGTGCGCCCGTGTGCGGCGACGTGCCAGTGTCGCTATACGTGATGCTCGACAGCACGGTTTCGTAAGTGGCCACGTCGGCGACCCCGGACAACGTCAGGACGTTGTCGGCGTAGCTCGCGGTAATCGGCGTGTTGGTCGTATCGGCCGCCAAGGTCTCGAAGGTTCCGTCTTGGGGATTGGTGATCGCGACCGTCGCCGAGGACAGCGTGGGGCTGTCCGGGCTGGAAATCGATGCTCCCGCGACCGCGGCCACCGGGGCGCCGCCGGTGCCGTAAGTTGCCGCGGCCGTCGAACTCGTCAACGTGACGACGGGCAAACTGTGCATGTCTTGCAGGAGTTGGGATATGGCCGGGGTGTCGGCCAGCAGCAGCCGCAAGGAGATCATCTGCGGCTGCAAGCCGCGGATGCCGAAGTTATACGCGCTGCCGTTCTCGGTGCCCGCGAACGAAATCGCGTCGAGCGTGCTGAGGCTGTTCACTTGGTCAGCCGTTCCGCCGAGGTTCCCGGCGGTCGCTTTCCCGGCCACGAACATCGCCGACGCGGCGACCTGGATTCGATAGGTTCCCGGCAGCAGATCGGCAAAGCTATACGAACCGTCCGCGGCGGTCTGCGTCGGCGACGAACCCGCGACTTCCGTCCAGGTTCCCGCGCTATTCTTGCTAAAGA
Organism: uncultured Planctomycetaceae bacterium; assembly: GCA_964469945.1. Classification (GTDB taxonomy): domain Bacteria; phylum Planctomycetota; class Planctomycetia; order Pirellulales; family Thermoguttaceae; genus CAYYBU01. Next base: position 5,208 of record CAYYBU010000141.1, on the reverse strand, counting down.
GCCTCACGGTCATGCCGCCCAGGCCGAGGTCGGCTTGGCCCAGGGAGGTGATTCGCTGGCCACTGTTGTCGGCGTCGAAGTAAACGTATCCGGAGAGGATGCCGCTGGTGACGTCGAGCGAGGCCGTATCGCTGGCGGCGCTGAAGGGCGTGCTGCCGCCGTTGCTGGTGGTATCGACCTTGGCGCCACTGGTGCCGCCGGTCGCGTCCCAGGCGTAATAGGTGATCGTGGCCGTTTCCGTATCCGTGCCGTCCGGAGTGTAGCGGAGAGTCGCCGTCTTCGGCAACAGCAGGGCAGACGTGTCCGACACCGTTCCCACGGAAGTAAAGGTCGTGCCGTCCAGTGAGTACGCCCAGGTTCCCTTGCCGGTGGTGCCGGTCAGGGCGATGCCGCCCAACACGGCGTTGGTGGTAATATCGCTGATGGTGGTCGTCCCGGTGCCGTTGTTGATGAAGGTCCCGGTCAGAGCGATCGTCTTGGCAACCGAAGGAAGCGTGGAGCCCAGCGTGGGGCTGACCGACGTCAGGACCGGTGCATATCGGGGGCTGGTCACCGTGAGCGAGGCCGTGTCGGTATTCGCGCTGAAGGCCGTCGTGCCGCCGTTGCTGGTGGTATCGACCATGGTTCCGCTGCTGCCGGAAGTCGTATCCCATGCCCGATAGGTAATCGTGGCCGTTTCCGTATCGGTGCCATTGGGAATGTAACGCAGCAGGGCCGTCTTGGGCAACAACAGGGCCGAGTCGCCCGCAACTGTCCCCACGGGGATGAAGTCCGTGCCGTCGAGAGAATAATCCCAGGTTCCGTTGCCCGTGGTGCCGGTCAGGGCGATGCCGCCGAGGACGGCGCCGCCATCGGTGTCCACCACCGTGGTCGTGCCGGCGCCGTTGTTGATGAACGTCCCGGTCAGGCCGGTCGTCTCGACGCCATTGGCGATCACGCTGCCCAGCGAGGGGTTGACGGCCGTCAGCACCGGCGCGCTGTTGACGACGAGCGAGGCCGTATCGGTGGCGAGGCTGAAGGCCGTACTGCCGCCGTTGCTGGTGGTATCGACATCGGTTCCGGCGGTGCCGCTGGTCGCGTCCCAGGCGCGATAGGTAATCGTGGCCGTTTCCGAGTCCGTGCCGTCGGGGGTGTAACGTAGCGTGGCGGTCGCGGGCAACAAGAGGGCCGAAGTGTCCGAAACCGTTCCCACGGAAGTGAAGTTCGTGCCGTCGAGCGAGTAGGCCCAGGTCCCTTTGCCCGTGGTGCCGGTCACGGCGATGCCGCCGAGCACGCCGTTGGTGTCCGCGGCGGCCAGCGTGATCGTGGTCGTGCCGGCGCCGCTATTGATGAACGTCCCGGTCAAGCTGATCACTTTGGCGGTGCTCACGCCCGTGCCGCCCAGCGACGGGTTAGTGGCCTTCAGGACCACGTTGTCGACGGCGCTGGTCACCACGAGCGAAACCGTATCGGTGGCCGTGCTGAAGGAGGTGGCGCCGCCGTTGACGGTCGTGTCGAGCGAGGCGCCGGTGGCGTCCAGCCCATCCCAGGCGCAATAGGTGATGGTCGCCGTTTCCGCGTCGGTGCCGTCCGGCACGTAGCGCAGCGTGGCGGACTTGGGCAACAACACGGCCGCCTTGCTCGTCACCGCGCCGAGTACGAGGAAGGTCGTGCCGTCGAGGCTGTAGTACCAGGTCCCCTTGCCCGTGGTGGCGGTCACGGCGATGCCGCCCACCGCGGCCGCCGCATCCGCGTCGGTAATCGTGGTCGTGCCCGTGCCGTTGTTGATCAGTTGCGCCAGGCTCGCCGTCCAGGGCGTATTGGCATGAATCGTCAGCGCCTGCGCGGGCGCGGCGGGCGTGAGCACCGGCGCCGTGGCGTCCACCTTGATCGTCAGCGCCGTCGAGGCCGTGCTGGCCAGATTGGTCGTCGTGCTCAGGTTGCCCACGCTGACGGTCTGGTCCGTCAACGTCTGCGTGGCGGTGATCGCATGGCTGCCATCGGCCAAGGTGCTGCTGCCGTTGGTGGTGATGACCACGGAGGCGCCCGCGGCCGTCGCACTGCCGATCAATGTGCCGTCGGAAAACAGTTGCACGTTCGCGCCGGAAAGAACGCCGCTCACCTCGAACTGCAAGGTCCTGCCCGGCGTGTTGTTTTGATCCGTCACGTTCCCCGAGTCGTCCGCCGAGAGAAGCTGGATGCTGGCGGGGGCGGCCGGGTCGACGTAGACGGGAACGAGCTGCGTGTCCGGGGTGGTGTTTTCGCCGGAGGCGGCGTTCTCCGCACTGACGCCGACCTGCACGCTGAACACGCCGTACACGTTGCCGCTGGGCGTCAGCGTCGCTTGGCCCGTGTTGGCATTGACGGTGACCGCGAGATTGCTGTTGGCCGGCGAGATGGTGGCCGTGTAGTCCATGGCTTTCCCGCTCACGTTGGTCGCGGGAATGCTGAAGGTGACCGGCGTGTTGATATTCGTCTGGATCGGGCTGATGGGGCGCGTCAGATACGGCGGCGCGACGTTGGTGTTGGCCCCGACGGTCACCGCGAACGTCTGGCTGGTGGCCACGCCGGTGACGCTGTCGGTGGCCGTGACGGTCACGTCGGCCGTGCCCGTCGTCCCGCTGGGCGCGGAAAGCTGCAAGACCCCGTCCTGGGTGTCGGTAAAGGTGGTGACGGTGGTCATCGTCACCGTGTTGACCGGCTCGCTGTCTTCGTCACTGGAATTGGCCTTTACCGACACATCCTGGATTTCATTGAGAATATTGGATCCCTGGGTGAGGAAACCGAAGATCGTGTAGCGGAAATTGCCGTAGGCATAAGGCGCGGTGGTGATGAAGAACTGCGAACTGTTGGTGTCCGGGCCGCTGTTGGCCAGCGCCAAAACGCCGGCGCTGCTGAATTGCAGATTCGGATTGAACTCGTCATCGAAACTGGTCCCCGAACCCTGGCTCCCGCTGCCACTGGGATTGGGATCGCCCCCCTGGATCATGAAACCCTTGAGAACGCGGCTGAAGGTCAAGCCGTTGTAGAAATCCTGGCCGAGAATGCTCGTGTTGCTGACCAGACTGGTGATCTGGCTCACGGTGTTCGGCGTGAGGTTCTGGAATAACTCGAACACCATGTCGCCGGAGATGTTGTCGGTTGGGTCGCTGACCACGATCTTCAGGCTGGGGTTCCCCGTGGGCACGGTGGCGGTCAACTGCGGGCTGGAGACGCTGGCATTGGTCAGCTTGGCGTTCGTCACCGAAACGGTGTACTTCACGGCGTTGCCCGCGCTGTCGCTGCCGTTCAGGGCGACGTTCAACGGGGCGCCGGCCGTCACCGTCTGGCCGGAAATCGTCGGCAGCGTGATGGACAACATCTGCCGGGACTCGAGCGCTTCGATCCCCAGACGGCGATAGGAAGACTGCCCCCCGCGAGTCGTCGCATGGCGATTTCCGCCGGAACGATGGGAACGTTTTTCAGTGCGATGGCGATTCATGCGTCCAATACCCAGCGTGTCAGGTGACTTGCCCTCAGAACTTCCATTATACTTGCAGCGACGATTTTCGCCAAAAACGTCGTGCTTGGGGTTGCCCCACACGACGGCGAAATGGGGGGGTGGCGGGCGGCCGCGAACCAAGAAACCGGTTGAGGACCGTCCCCCCGCCGTCGGCGTCTCTTCCGGAGCCGTATGTCTCCTCCGGAAACGTCGAACGATTAAAGGCACCGTCCCCAACCTATTCCCGCGCACTCTTGCGACCGTTAGAACCGGTAATCCAGGCCGAAATTTACGCCCTGGGCCCAGTAGTCGGTAGTCCGCAAATCGAAGGCCGGATGCGTCGCCGTGGTGCTGGTCGGCGGCGGCAGTTGTGAGGAGGCCACATTCAGATCGATCTGATCGCCCGGCCTCGCCACATTGCTCCAGTACATGAAGCTGTATCCGACGGTTGCCCGCAGCCGGCAGGTGAGATCGTAGCCCAGCGTGAGCCCCAGTTCGGGGATCACGGAGAATTGGTTGCTGTCGTGGATGCCGATGTTCGACGGCAGCGCCAACAGGCCGCCAACGTAGGGGGTCTTCGCGCCTTCCGCAGAAGTCACCACAGTTCCGCCATTGATGTCGACCTGGGACAGCGTATCGCCCAGGGCGAGTTTCAGCGTGCTTTCCAGCGACCAGCGGCCGCGATGCGACTGAATCACCATGCCGAGTTCGCCGCCGTTGAACTCGTTGTGGGTGCGGAAGGAATCGAAGGCATTGAAGTTGGTTCCCGCCGCCAGTTCGCTGGTCGCGTTCAGGTTGTCGGTCAACAGCAAGCTGTCGTCCAAGCGCGCGAAACGGTAGCCGGCGACCAGGTCCAGGCTATAACCGCAGCTGCGGCAGACGGCCCGCCGCATCAAGAGATCGACCGTTTGGAACGTGCTGGTGGAGGTGGCCGCGAACGTACCCTCGTCCACTCCGGGGAAGGCGACCAAATTGCTGGTGGCCTTCCCGCTATCGACATCGAAAAAGGGCCTGGCCAGGATGGGCGTGCCGTTGCTGGTGGCTTGGAACTGTTGCGCGTCGCCGCCGAGCCCCAAGTAACTGGCCTGGAAACCGATGTCGTTGCACTGGTCGAACCAGTAACCGAACGTGACGCGGCCGCCGTAGCGCGTGTCCTCGTTAAGAAGCTGATTGCCGAACAGGATGCTCGTCCCTGGTTGGCCCAGAACGCCGGCCTGCGTTTGCGGCGTGCCCGCGGGGCTCGTCGTCAGCAGGGCGGGCACCCGGCTGCCTTCGGTCCACCACAGCAGGAAGTCGTTCTGCACCCAGAGCCGGTTTTGCAACGGCCGCCACCACCAACCACAAGGTCCGCACAACGGGCCGCGCACGCACTCGTAATTCTCATTCCACGGCTCATACTCGTCGCAACCGCCGTCGCCGCCGTTGCCACAATTGCCGCCGGGACCATTGCCTTCCACCATCGCCGGAGAACCCTCCGGCGCTACGGAAAAATCCTCCGCATTGGGAGCCGGCTCGGGGACCTGCACCTGGGGCGCCGGCTCGACGGCTTGCGCCGGCCTGACCGGACTCCATTGCGGGCCTGCCGTGTCGCGATACGTCTGCCCGGCCGAGGGCGGCTGTTGCCACGGTGCGGATTGCGCATACAAGGCCGAAACCGGCCAACACAGCCCGGCCAAAAGGAGCCCTGCAACCGACAGCCGCAAAACGGGGACTGTCCCCTTCGGTCGCACGATTGACACAGAAGACCG
>CAYYBU010000140.1:0-6823 GCA_964469945.1 uncultured Planctomycetaceae bacterium | reverse complement strand
GATCGTCGCGCATCACCCCCATCCCTTCACCGCCTTGAAGCGAGTGACGGCCGACAGCACGGCCGGCCGCCTGCTGCTGGACTTGATCCGCGCCGAGGTGGCCGTTTACAGCCCGCACACGGCCTTCGACTCGGCCCAGGAGGGCATCAATCAACGGCTGGCCGCCGGCCTGGGGTTGCGCGGCATCGCGCCGCTGCTGCCGCACGCCGCGGGCCAGGGCGTCGGCCGCTGGGGTTGGCTCCAGGAGGTGCTCCCGCTGGAGCAATTGGCCGGCCGCTTGCGGGAGTTTCTCGCCCTGACGCGATTGCAGATGGTGGGCGATCCCCAGCAACCGGTCCGCACGGTCGCCGTGGCCTGCGGCGCCGCCGGCGAGTTGCTCTCCGCCGCCCGCACCGCCGGTTGCGACTGCATGGTGCTGGGCGAAACCCGTTTTCACACCTGCCTGGAGGCCGACGCCAACGGGATCGGCCTGCTTTTGCCGGGCCATTTTGCCAGCGAGCGTTTTGCCGTGGAGCAGCTTGGCGAGGTGCTTGCCCAGCACTTTCCCGCGCTGGAAGTCTGGGCCAGCCGCGACGAGCACGATCCGCTCCGTTGGATCGAATGAACGAAGAGGAGGGGCATGGCTGGCGGCCGGAGCGAATTGCAGGAAAAGTCCCCTTGACACATACGCAACTAGCGTATATGAATACGCTATATGCGTAAGAAGTCCCTGATCTCCGTTCTCTTTCCCAAGACCCGCCAGGCGGTGCTCGCGACCACGCTGATGCATCCAGATCGGTGGTGGTTCCTTGCCGACCTCGCCCGGCAGATCGGCGTCCCGCCGTCGAGCCTCCAGCGGGAAATGGAATCCCTGGTGGAAGTCGGCATCCTGCTGCGGCGGCAGGAAGGAAAGCAGGTCTACTTCAAGCCGGACCCGAATTGCCCGATTCTCTGCGAACTGCAGGGGATCATGACCAAGACCGTTGGGCTCGTCGATGTTTTGCGAAGTACGCTTGTCCCTTTTCAGAAGTCGATCAAGGTCGCCTTCGTCTACGGTTCCATCGCGCGCTCGGAAGAGTTGTCGGAAAGCGACGTGGACTTGATGATCGTCGGTAACGCGAGTTTGGCAGACCTTTCGCCGGCACTCCAGAAAGCGGAGCAGCGTCTTGGCCGCGAGGTCAACCCCACGCTATTCTCGCCGGAGGAATTCGCCCGAAAGGTCAACCAAGGGCACCATTTCCTGAAAACCGTGCTCGGCGGCGAGAAGCTTTTCATCCACGGGGGCCCAGATGACCTGGCAGCAATTAGTCGCCAATAACCGCGCCAAGCCGCACACGACCAGCAAGCAGGAGCTCGATGGTTTGCGGGCTGTTGTCCAGCGCGACCTCGAAGACGCCGCCGTTACCGTATTGTCCGAGGACGGCGGTTCGCCACGGCCTATAACGCGGTGCTCCAACTCGCGACAATGGCCATCGCCTGTGCCGGGTACCGCGTCAGCGCCAAGCAAGGGCACCACGAGAACACGTTTGTCGGTCTCGAACTGGCAATGGGCCCGGCGGCAGCGAAGTTTGCCAGGTATTTCAACACATGCCGCAAGAAGCGGAACACCGTGGATTACAACCTCGCCAACGTCGTCACCGAGACGGAACTCGACGAGTTGCTGGAAAAAGCCGGGGCGTTCAAGAAGCTTGTGGAAGAGTGGATATTGAAGAACTATCCGCAGTTTGCCTGAGAAGGCCGCAGAATTCAAATGTAGGGTGGTATGTCAGAGAAAGCCCAAATGGGCGTAACGCCGCAGTTTCCAGGCAAGCCGTTTCCCTGGCGTTGTCCGGAGTGCGGGAAGAAGGCCGTCGAGCCGGCCACGGTGCCGCACACGTCGCAGATCAGGCACGACGGACGGCTTTATACCGTGGAGCTTCCCCGGCTCCGCGTCCCGCGGTGCAGCGCGTGCGGCGAGTTGGTTTTCGACAACGAGGCAGACAAGCAGATCGCCCAAGCGTTGCGCGCGCAGCTTGGCCTTCTTGCGGGCGAGCAGATTCGCCACGACCGCGAGGCCTTGGGCCTGAGCCAACGGGTGCTGGCCGAGCATTTGGGGGTGGCCGTGGAGACGATTTCGCGTTGGGAGACCGGCGCCTTGACGCAGACGCGGGCGATGGACCGCTACCTGCGCGTCTACTTCGGCGTCCCGGCTGCCCGGGCGGCGCTGGTGGGACCGGCGGGAAGTTCCGGCGTGGGATCGCCCGCCCCGAAGGGGCTTTAGAACATAGCCCAGGGTTGCGGCGCTGCCGCTACCCTGGGATAACTACCCCCCCTGTCCTCGCTCCAGCCGCTTGTAGAGTTCCACGTTGCCGACCACGCCCACTTCGGATTGGGCCAACGCCTGTACGGCCGCGTCGGGGTCCTCGAAACGGAAAACCAACACGGCCTTGTCGCCCACCTTCTCGGTGAAGGCGTACATGTACTCGACATTGATCGCGGCCCGCTCGATGGCGCGGAGCACGCCGGCCAGGCCGCCGGGCTGATCGGGCACCTCGATCGCCAACACGTCGGTTACCTTGACCACCAGACCGGCGGCCTCCAACACCTCCTTCGCCCGCTGCCAATCGCGGACGATCAGCCGCAAGATGCCGAACCGCTGCGTGTCGGCCAGCGACAGCGTGATCAGGTTGATGCCCGCGGCGGCCAACACCTCGCAAGCGGCCACCAGCCGGCCCGGCTTGTTCTCCAGAAAAATCGACAATTGCTGAATCTTCATCGCCGAGGCTCCGTGGCTAAAATCCGGAATTTACATTTCCCGCTTATCGATAACCCGCCGGGCTTTGCCCTCGCTGCGATCCAGCGAGTGCCACTCCACCAGCGTGACAGTCACGCGAATGCCGATGATGTGCTCGATCTGCTTTTCCAGCTTGCTGCGCAGGTCTTCCATGACGCTGATGCGGTCGCTGACCAGCTCGGGCGTGATCTCGACCTGCACCTCGATGCGGTCGAGCCCCTTCTGCCGCGTGAGGATGATCTGGTAATGGGGCAAGACGCCGTCGACGGCCAGCAGGGCGGTCTCGATCTGCGAGGGAAACACGTTCACGCCGCGAATGATGAACATGTCGTCGCTGCGGTGCGAAATGCGGTGGATGCGGCGGATCGTGCGCCCGCACGGGCAGGGCTCCGTGTGGAGCGAGGTGATGTCGCGCGTTCGATAGCGGAGAATGGGCATCGCCTGCTTCGAGAGCGTGGTCAGCACCAACTCGCCCTGCGCGCCGTCGGGCAGGGGCTCGCAAGTGTCCTGGTCGATGATCTCGGGATAGAAATGGTCCTCGAAAATGTGCAGGCCGTCTTGGTGCTGGCACTCGGCCCCCACGCCCGGACCGGTGATCTCGGTCAGTCCGTAGATGTCGAAAGCGCGGATGCCGGCGGCCTGCTCGATGTGGCCGCGCATGGCATCGGTCCAGGGCTCGGCGCCGAAAATGCCCACGCGCAGGGGCAACTCCCGCAGCGAGACGCCGAGTTCCTGAGCGCGGTCGAGAATGTGCAGGAAGTAGCTGGGCGTGCAACAGATGGCCGAGACGCCGAAATCCTTCATCACCATGATCTGGCGGTCGGTGTTGCCGCCGGAAGTGGGAATCACGGTGGCGCCCAGGGCCTCGGCGCCATAGTGCAAGCCGAGGCCGCCGGTGAACAGCCCGTAGCCATAGGAGTTTTGCACGATGTCGCCCGCCTGGAGGCCGTAAGCGGCCAGGGCCCGCATGATGGCGCCGGACCAGACCTCGATGTCGGCCTGGGTGTAGGCCACGACGATAGGCTTGCCGGTGGTTCCGCTGGAGGCGTGCAGCCGTACCACGTCGCGCATCGGCGCGGCGAACAGGCCGAAGGGATAAGTGTCGCGCAGGTCGTTTTTGACCGTCAACGGCAGCCGGGCGATGTCCTCGATGCCGGCGATATTCTCCGGCCGCACGCCCCGCTCGTCCATGCGCTGCCGGTACAGGGGCACGTTGTCGTAGGCGAGGCGGACGATCTGCTGAAGCCGCTGCGATTGCAACTGGCGAAGTTGCGCCGCCGGCACGTAATCGGGCGCACTGGCCGGATGGAAGGCGGCGGGCGGGGCGGATTTCCGTGCAATGTCATGATTCATGGTGGCTCGGGGCCTCCGGCAGGCGGCGGCCGATTTCAAAGGCTTGCAGATTGATGTCGTGAAATTCCGCTTTGAGGTGCTTTCGGATCGCCTGATGCCAATGGGCCGGATCGATGGCAAGATGCCGGCTCAACACGCCCAGCAGCGCCAGGTTCATGGTCCGCCGCTGCGGCAGCACGTCGGGGTCGATCGCCAACGGGGCAATCAGCCTACCGCCCGGACGCAGCCGCGGGCGGTTGTTGTCTACCTGGTCTTCGGCCAGCACGACGAGGAAGTCGGCCTCGCCCGGTGGCACCATGGGGCTGAATATCTGCGGTCCGAAGCGGACATCGGTGGTGACCGAGCCGCCGCGCTGGCTCATGCCGTGGACTTCGGCTTTTTTCACATCCAGGCCGGCCAGGAAGGCGGCCTCGGCCAGGATATCCGACGCCTTGAGTACGCCCTGGCCGCCAAGGCCGGCAAGAACGACGTTGAAAAAGGGGTCGGAAGTCGTTTTCGCCCCCAGGGGTGCCACTGCTGGCTTGTCCAGCAGTGTTTCGTTTGGTGGTGGCTCAGCACTGCTGGACAAGCCAGCAGTGGCACCCGGAAAACGACTTCCGACCCCTTTTTTTCGGATGGTGGCCAGCAGGCAGGGGCGGCGGGCGATGATGACCGTCAGCTCGCCGCTGGCCAGGCTGGTGCAAAGGAGATGCTCGAATCGCTCGCCGTCGGCCGCGGGATCGATGGTGTGGACGTTGACGATGCCCAACGAACGGGCCAAGGCCTCGAAGTCCACGCGGCCGGTGGGTTGGTTGTCGAGCGTGCGGCCCGTGCCGGGGTGCTCCTGCAAGCCGGTCATGGCGGTGGTGCCGTTGTCGAGGATCAAGACGACGTGGCCGCCCGGCGGTGGATTGTAGACCATCTCGACCAGCCCCGTAATGCCGCTGTGGACGAAGGTGCTGTCGCCGATGACGCTGACCACGCGGCGGGCCTGCTCGGCGGGCAGCACGTGGCGGAGCCCCAGCCCCATGCCGATGCTGGCGCCCATGCAGACCAGCGAGTCCATCCCTTCCAAGGGCGGCAACACGCCCAGCGAGTAGCAGCCGATGTCGCCGGCCACGATGCAATCGAGCTTCTGCAAAGCGGCGAAGGTACTGCGGTGCGGGCAGGCGATGCACAAGGCGGGCGGTTTCCCCGGCAGCGGCGCAGCCTCCGGCGAGGTATCGCCAGCCAGGATGCGGCGCACCCGGGCGACATTCAATTCGCCGAAGCGATACATTTCCGGCTTGCCCTCGACCGCAATGCCCGCCGTGCGAAGCTGCTCGACCAACACGGGATCGCCCTCCTCGATGACGAGGCAACGCTCGACGCCGCGGGCGAACTGGGCGATCTTCTCCAGCGGCAACGGCCAGGTGAGTCCCAGCTTGAGCACGCGGGCTTCGGGCGCCGCCTCGCGGACGTGCATGGTGGCAACGCCCGAGGTGACGATGCCCAACGGCGCCGGAGCGGCCGCAGCATGGCCGGCCGGTGGGGCCGCCGTGGTGTCGAGCAGCCGGTTCAGAGAAGAGGTTTCATTCCACTGGGCGATTTCGGCCAGCTTCTGCCGCAATCGCCGATGGGCCGGTCGGGCATAGAGGGGAATCATCACGTGCCCGGCGATGTCGCGATGGAATTCGGCCGCCGCGGCGGTGACGGTCGGCATGGCCGGACGTACCACGGTTTGCGAATGGCAGACGCGGGTGGTCATGCGGAGCAGGACCGGCAGCTTCCAGCGGCGAGAGATTTCCAGCGCGGCCAGGGTGAAGTCGTAGGCCTCTTGGGAATCGGCTGGTTCGAGCATGGGGACCCCCGCGGCCACGGCGAAACGCCGATTGTCCTGCTCGTTCTGGCTGGAGGCCATGCCCGGGTCGTCGGCCGAAATGACCAGCAGCGGACCGGGCGTGCCGGCATAGGCGGCCGTGAAGAGCACGTCGGCGGCCACGTTCAGGCCGACGTGTTTCATGGTGGCGATGGCGGCGGCGCCGCCGAAGGCCGCCCCCAAGGCCACTTCCAAGGCCACCTTTTCGTTGGGGGCCCATTGGGCACGGCCACCCAACTCGGAGAAACATTCGAGAATTTCCGTGGACGGGGTGCCCGGGTAACCGCTGCCCAGCGCGACGCCGAAGCGCCGGGCGGCCCATGCCACTGCCTCGTTGCCACTCCACAAGACACGTTCGGGTTCAGTCACTTGCAGGGTGCCACTGGCTCTGCCAGTGCTTCCGGCGGGGCTTGTCAACAGACGACTCCTTCTGGCAAATCCGCAACGATCGACAAAACGACAAAAAACGTCAACCCGCCCAAACCACGGGCAAAGCCAGTGCCACCCCGGCGTATCCGGCACACTCCGTGTGCCGCCGAACCAACGGCACGGCGTATCCGGCACGCTCCGTGTGCCGCCGAACCAACGGCACGGCGTATCCGGCACGCTCCGTGTGCCGCCGAACCAACGGCACGGCGTATCCGGCACACTCCGTGTGCCGCCGAACCAACGGCACACGGAGTGTGCCGGATACAGGGAACGCCACCGTGGGCGTTCCCTACCGAGATTCCTCCTGCAACATCAGATCGTACAGCCATTGGGGCGGGCGGATCGGCTTTCCCGACAAATCGGTAATCGCGTGGATGGTATAACCCCGGCAGATGGGGGCAGCCGTTTCCGCGTGGACGATTTCCACGTCGAATCGCAACCGCACCCGGCCG
>CAYYBU010000139.1:0-6832 GCA_964469945.1 uncultured Planctomycetaceae bacterium | reverse complement strand
AAACGAAGTTCCCGGGGAAGTTTGACGACTCGCAGTTGCGCAGCTTTCAGCGGGGTGTGAAGCGTTGGCGAGCGACGGCAGGTCCGGCGAGGGAAGTGTTCTTCAGCCAGGTGCATCATCCGGGCCGCTTGTGTGCCTCGGACTTCAGCCACATGAAGAGCCTGTGTCGCTGCTGCCGAAGCGGGCCTGAAGCATGTCGAGAGGGCACTGACGGAGTTGCCCGATCGTGCGGACGCCCAGCCGCTGGAAGACCTTGCTGCTCTGCTTCCCCACGCCCCAGAGCCGCTCGACCGGCAGCGGATCGCGGAACTCCTGCACCTTGTCCGGCTCCACGACGACGAGGGCATTAGGCTTCTTCAGGTCGCTGGCGATCTTGGCCAGGAACTTGTTGGGGGCCACGCCCACTGAGGCCACCAGCCGCAGTTCCTGGCGGATCGCCTGCTTGATCTGGTGGCCGATCTCCACCGCCGCGCCGAAGAGGTGCTCGCTGCCGGTCACGTCCAGGAAGGCTTCGTCCAGCGACAATGGCTCCACCAGGGGCGTGAATCGCTCGAAGATGTCGCGGATCTGGCGGGAGACCTCCGCGTAGTAGCCGATCCTCGGCGGCAGGAAGACACCTTGCGGGCAGAGCCGGTGGGCGATGACGGCGGGCATGGCACTGTGGACGCCGTATTTGCGGGCGACGTAGTTGGCCGCCGACACCACGCCACGCTTCTCGGGCGTGCCGCCCACGATGACCGGCTTGCCGACCAGCTCGGGCCGGTCCCGCTCCTCGACCGAGGCGTAAAAGGCATCTTGATCGACGTGCAAGATCATCGCCGCGGGCCCTGCTTGTCATTGGACCCGACATCATAGCACCACAGGGTCTCGTGATAGCGGAGGTACAGCCTGCCGTGCAGCAGAACTGGATGCGCCCAAGCGTCAGGCACCTTCTCCGGCACGAGCCGAAACTCACCGTCGATCTCGAACCGCTCCGGCGTCAGCCGCACAAGCGCCGCCCGGCCATCCTCGGCCAGGTAGTACAGTCGCCCATCCGCGTACACGGCCGACCCAGTCGTCAGGCCCTTCAGCTCATAGCGTGTCGCGCCTGACTTCCAATCCAGGCACAGCCATGACTTGTGCTTCTTGTAGCAGCTGCCGTAAAGCAGGCCGTCCAGCAGCAACACGCTGCCCGTGCAGGTGTCCAAGGTCGTGTCCCATGCCTTCTCCGCTTGCGGTTCTCTCTCCCCAGGCCGCAACTGATAGCACGTCCCATAGACGTACGGCGTCACGTAGAAGATTTTGCCTGCGCTGTACACGGGCGTAACGACGTTTACGCCGTAGGGACTCTTCAGCGGCACGGTCCACAGCAGTTTGCCGGTGTTTGCATCCACCGCAAAGCCATGCGCCGAAGAACAGTTGGCGATGATCCGTTGTCCCGCATGACGGAACAGAAGCGGCGACGAGTGCGAAGCCCGGTCCGTGCGGAGCGGCTCGGTGGTCCAGACCGTCCGACCGCTCTGTTTGTCGAGGGCAGCCATCAGGGCCTTCTCGCCTCCCGGCGTCACCATCACGCGGGAGCCATCGACTAGCAGACACTCGCTCATCGCCCAGGTGGTGTTTTGCCCCTGGAAACGCTCCAGCACATCGACGGCCCAGAGTTCCTTGCCCGTGTCAGCTTCCAGGCAGACCACGCGACCATGGGCGTTCATGTGGTAGAGCTTGCCGTCGGAGTAGGCGCAGCAGGCCCTGGCTCCCGGGTAGGAGCCTGTCCACGAGCGGCCATTTGTAGCCTTCCACAGCGGCCTGCCAGCGAGGTCAAAGGCGAAGATGATCAGTTCGTCACCCAGATCGCCAGTGATGTACAGCCGGTCCCGGACGATGATCGGCGATGACCAGCCCCGTCCCAGGTTGCCAACCTTCCAAGTGAGCTTTGGCCTGCCGTCCGGCCACACGGACAGGAGGCCCTTTTCCGGGGAAATGCCGTCACGTCGCGGGCCGTTCCATTGGGGCCAGTCCGGCTCCGGCGAGGCAACAGGGCCATCCGTGTTGGCTTCGGCGTGAGTCATCGAGACCGCAGGGGCATCGCCGGGCGGCTCCGCGCGGCATACAATGGGCAGCATGAGAAGGCCGAACGCCACCACCTTGCCAATGAGCCCCAAACCCAGGATGTCGAAACCGAAGACTTTCAACGAAACCTCCTCTAACTCATGTGGCCTATTTCACCTCTTGTTCCCCGGGTGAGTCCGGCACAACAGGGGCCAGGCGATTTTTCAGGGACGGCAGCGGCGGGAATGGCGCGTGCGGAGAGGTCTGATACCAGTACGCGACCGACGCCACGTCGTCCGAGAGTTTTTTATATTTGCTGCCTTGCCAGCCCAAGGCCTGGATGGTAACCCGCAGGTCTTGCTCAAAGCAGATGGGGTCCATGATGTGCCAACGGTACAGGCTCCAAAAGCTGGGCGGCTGAGCGTTTTCGCTGGCGGGCAGAGTCGTGCCCGTGTAGGGGCCGCTGAACGGACGAGGGAACCCGTAGCTGCCGCAGAAGTAGTCCTCGGTCCCCGTACCGCAGATCGTCGGGAATTCCTTATCACCGTCGATGTAGAACTTGATCTCTCCCTCGCCGAACCAGCCCTTCGAGCGCTGCGTCCAGGCCAAGAAGGTGCCCACATACCGCCCGTGCCCCCGAACCCCGTCGAGGATCACGTAGGGGTTCTGCCGGTCGGTGCGGGCGCGGCGGAACTGGGCGCGGAAATAGGCGGCATTGGCCGGGACGTCCGTCTCCAGGTAGTCGATCTGGTAGGCCAGCAACGTCAGGTTTTGGTCAGGCGACTCGTTGGTGAGCGTGACTCGGACGTGCTTGCGGAAGGGCATCGGCCAGTAGCAGTTCAAGGCGTTACTCGGATTGACGACGACGGCAAGGGAGTTGACCGGGGCGAACTTGCCGTGGCCCACTGCGAAGAAGTCGGGGGCGGGAACCTCGATTGAGGGCGTTGGCTCACCGTCCCAATAGAAACGAAGGACGTGCGCTCGACTCAGCCCCTCCACCATCCAGACGTGCTGGATCACTCCCGGGCCGTCCACGTCCATGAGCGTGGCCGTCTGCCCCTGGTTGACGCGGAGGAAGGGACGGACCTTCCAGCCCTGCCCGAGATCGTCGGCTGCCCGCGCCGACGCTGGGGGTGAGGGGTCGGACGGATTCGGCACGGCCATACCGCCGCGACCCTTGGCTCCGGTGGGGTTTTCGGCGCAGACGGAGCGCGTCCGCCCACGGCTCAAGTAGGGCAGCGATCCCAGTCCTTGACGCAGTTCGACCGGCTGCGCGATATCGGCTTCGGCAACAGCCGCGGCAGACGGAAGAGCGTGTGTCGGCGAAGACGACGCTGCGGAGGGCGGCCAGTGGAAGAAGCCCACGGCGAGGATCAGTGCAGTCAGTGTGGTCCATAGGCGGAAGGTTCTCGACACTTGACGATTCTCCTTTGCTTCTTAATCAGCAGGATACGACGGCGTATTTCCGTTTCCCGGTTGAGGAACCGTATTATTGTCCGGGAAGAGCGTGCGGTTTGCAAGGATCGGCCCGAAGAGACAAACAGAGAACGCGTAACATCCCCAATCATGCAAGAGGGGCACAGGCCCCGACGCACTCCGCGCGCAGCGATTCCCTTGCCAGCCACTCGTGCTGAATGTCCCGCATCAATAGGGCACAGTCGAACGCCACTGAGCCCAACGGGAAGATGCCTCGGTTCTCGAAGAAGCTCGACTGCGCCTTCTCGATTGCCAGTGGCTTGACATGCCAATCGGCGCTACGCAGTTCGAGTCCATCGAACGTGCCAGGCGTCGCGGCGGGCGAATATCACGGGCTAACCGCACTGTTCCTGTATTTCACGGCGGTTTACGGATGGGCGGCCCTATATCCGGGATCGTGAAGGTCACGGCCAGGGCCCCAACTCATCCAGAAACCGTTCCTGAAGCTCCGGGCTCGGCAATCGGCAACTCGGCGACCGGCCGAACCAACGATAGCGGTTGCGGGCGATCAGGGCATACGCGGAGTCACGCACGAACCGCGGAATGCTGATCAGGGCGAACAGAAAAGGCCATGGCCAGCGCAAGCGGCGGGCAATCCGCAGCGCCGCCGTGGAACGGGTAAACGCGTGTTTCCCTTCGATCAGTACCACCGTGTCTCGTACGCTGCTGGCTAAACCATGCTGTTCCAGCAGTCGGCGGCCAATTGCGGACTGAAGCGAGGCGAAGCGAAACCGTTTTCGGTTATCCCTTGCGATGATGAAAATGACCGAGGCATTGCAGAGGTTGCATTCCCCGTCGAACAAGACAATGGGGTGACTCTCGGGAACGCCTTGTTTGCCCATGTGCCTGCGGCTATTCATAGTCGCCACAGTGTGCCTGCATCTTTCGCGGGTGGCTCGCCTCAGCGATCCCTCGGCATTTTAGGCCAGAAAGGGGATCGGGCAAGTGCAGGTCGCCGCATCAACTCATGTACCAGCCGCCGTTGACGTTGATCGTCTGGCCGGTGATGTAGCCGTTGGCCGCCAGCATGACCACCACGTCGGCCACCTCGTCCACCGTGCCCAAGCGGCCCACCGGGATCAGGTCGGGCCGGGCGCGGGGGTTGTCGCGCATCATGTCCGTCCCGATCAGGGCCGGAGCGATGGCATTGACGGTAATCCCCTCCTTGGCCAGCAGGGCGGCATACGAGTGCGTTAGGCCGTGGATGCCTGCCTTGGAGGCTGCATAGTGCGGGCCAATGACACCGCCCATCTGGGCCGCGACGGAGGAAAGGTTGACGATCCGCCCCCACCGCTTCTCCCGCATCCCCGGCAGCACCGCCTGCGTCACGAGGAACACCGACTTCAGATTGACGGCCAGCACCTCGTCCCAGTCCTGCTCGGTGATCTGGTCGAACGGTTGGAGGCGGGAGATTCCGGCGTTGTTCACCAGGACGCCGACCGGCCCGAGTTGGCTCTCGACCTGTTGGACCGTCTCGGCAACCTGAGCGGCGATGGAGACGTCGGCCTGCACGGCGACAGCATGGCCGCCCCGTCGCTTGATTTCGGCACAAACGGCATCCGCGTCGGCGGCGTGGGTCCTGTAGTTGACGGCCACGCGGGCACCGGCTCTTGCCAACGCCAACGCCGTGGCTCTGCCAATGCCTCTGCTGCCGCCCGTCACGAGAGCGATCTTGCCGCCAAGAAATGCTGTGGCTGGCTCCATGATCTTCACCTCCGGTTCTTCGCAAACCAGGATCGCAGCAGTTGCTCGCGATCAGTCGGTGTCCTGCTCCGGCCGTGATCCTTGGGGTTGCTGCCGTGCTCCACGCTCCAACCATCCCATTCTCGGAAAGCGTGGTAGCTCCAATCCCAGTCGTGGGCCTCGAAAATGTCGATCAGGTCCTTCAGATAGCGATGGGCGCTGTCGTCCGGTGCCCAGCGGATCGCACTGAACTCGCCGATGTAGATGTGGACATTGTACTTCCGTTGGAACTCGACCACGGGCTTCAGGGCCGCTTCAAGTTGGACCTTGTCCCAACGCTTGCCTTCGATCTCACCAGGGTAGCGGTATGCCTTACCGGAACCATGGACGCCCTGGTGCGTGAAGGCGTGCGGCAGATACATGTGGACGCTGTAGACCACGTTCGGCACGGCCAGCGGTTGAAGCTCCCGCAGTCCCGCTGGGTTGCCCCACTCGGGCGGCTCCACGATGATCGTCCGCTCCGGGTCGATGACGCGGATCGCCTTGGCAGCCCGCTCCGCCAACCCCTGCCAATCGGCGAGGCTTTCGTCGGCGATAGCCTCGACCGGCTCGTTGGCCAGGTCGTAACCCCAGATGGCCTTGGCGTCCTTGTACCTTCGCGCCATGTGCTGCCAGACCTCGACGAACTTCCGCTGGCAGGCGGCATCGGTGAACAGTCCGTGGTCCGATCCGGCGTAACCGCCGTTCAAGCGGCCTCCACCGGGCGGCGAGTGCAGGTCCACGACGACCCGCAGGCCATATTTCTCACACAGCGGTAGCGCGGCATCCAACTGCTTCAGCGCCGATTGCAGCCAACGCTCATAGGCCCCGAGGTCCAGCGGGTTGTCGATCTTCTCGCGGCGGACGAGTTGCCAGCGGACGAGGTTGGCGTTCCAGTCGTGGCCCAGCACGCGGAGGCCCGCCTCGTCGATGTCGGGGCTGACCATCGTCCCGCGCAGCCGTGGCAGATCGTGGCCCTTATACATCTTCCCGGTTGCTGCTCGCGGTTCCTCACCCGCCAGCGGCTTCCAGGCAACGACACGGATGTCGTCGAACCACGCCCTTCCCGTAACCGCCTCCAGGCCGACGACCAGGCTGACGTGCTTGGCGTCCTCCGGGATGATGGCGCGGAAGGCGACCTTCTGCCAGTCGAACGTACCGACGCCCATTTCGGCGGCAGGCCACGACTTTTCCTGCCCAGTCACAATCGGGGCCATGAACTTGACGCCGTTGTACGGCTGTGGCTTGCGGCTGACGTTCTCCGCCTTGATCCGGGCCGAGAACTGCACAACGTAGCCTCGCATCTCTTCCACCGGCAGTTCCATCGTCGCCGTGGCGTAGCCGCTGTCTTTCTCTGCCGGGCGCTCCAGCAGCAGGGCATGCCCGCCTTGAAAACCGGCCTCTAGCACGCCGGGCCCAGCCCAGCCCTTCAGCGCATCGCTCTGCTCGAAATCCGTGGCGAAGAAGACGTGCCCGTGTGGCGGGACCGCACGCTCTTGCGCCGCCAATAACGTCGGCAGCACGCAAACGATCAACCCATGGATGAACATGGCGTCAGTGCCTCCTTCGTTGCTGGTGAAATTCCCCTACTCTTGGGCCAGTCGCA
>CAYYBU010000138.1:0-6891 GCA_964469945.1 uncultured Planctomycetaceae bacterium | reverse complement strand
TCCGGCACACTCCGTGTGCCGTTGGCCGGCGGCACACGGAGTGTGCCGGATACTATAAGGACGCTGGACACGGATGTTCCAACTCCACGACAAAACGCGGCGGCGAATCTGTCTGGCCGCCTTTGCACTGCTGTGCCTCGCGCCGACTGCGCTGGTGGTGGGCTGGTGCATTGCCTGGCGGCTTCCCGGGCATCGGCAGGCGGAGATCGAGCGGCTCCAGCAGCAACTTGGCGTGGTGGTGACACTGGATAGCCTGCACTACCCACGACCGGGCAGCGTCGTTTACGAGGGCGTCGCGCTCACGGACCCCGAGACGCGGCAAATTGTGTTGCGTTGCCGGCTTTTGGAGGCGACCTGGACCCACCTGACCGACAAGTCCGGTCAACCGCATACGGCCGTATTGCTCTCGACTGCAAACGTGGACATCGAAGCGGCGGCCCTGGATCGCCTCGGCGAACTCCTCCAGCGCATCCTCCAGGGCCAAGCCACTTGGGGCAACGCCGAGCTCGGCTGGACGGCGGAGCGCGTGACGTTGCGGGCCGGCGAGCAGTCGCAAACGCTTGCCGACGTGCAAGGGGTCGTGGAGGCTATTCGCGGCGGCGCCCAGGCCCGGGCAGTCTTTCACCTGCCCGGCTCCGCCACGGCCGAGCCGATGAAGATTCGCCTCGTTCGCAACCGCCAGGTCGCGCCGCCCACCTAAGGCTTCGAGTTGGACACCGCTGGCACTCCCCTGCCCTGCGGCCTGCTGACTACGTCCCTCGCCGAGTTGAAGTCGCTCGGGCCAAACCGTTGTTTCTGCGGGCATCTCTGGGCCGACCAAACGCCGGGCGGTTGGACGCCCGAGTGCAAGGGGCAACTGTCCGAGACGGATCCGCTGTCGCCGGGCTCCGCGGCCGCACTGCCACAGGCGCGGTTGCGCTTGGGGCGGGTGATTCAGAGATAGAGAGACGGGGTCGCCCTCCTCTCCCCTGCCCTGCCCTCATGTTAGCTGAAGTTCCTGCGACCCACGGCGCCCCGGCCGGCGGCGCCCTGGCTCGAATTGATCGATTTTTACGGTTCCTTTCGGGAACTTCGCCAGAACTTCCAGCTCGCCGCCCAGCGCTTTGACGATCTTCCGCAGCGTCGAGATCTGCATATCCGACTGCTTTTCCAGTTTCGACAAGCTGGGTTGCTTGATGCCGAGGGCCTGGGCCACCTGCTGCTGGCTCTTGCCCGCCAATTGCCGGACTTCGCTCAGCAGCAACTCCGCCAGAAGCTCCTGGGTCCGGAGGGCCGCCCTCGCTTGCGTCTTTTTTGTCGTCGTCCGTTTGACGAGCTCGTCGAATGACTTGGCCATAATCGCTTATCGCTTCCCTTTCTTTTTTGCCTTCGAGGCCGCCAGGTGTGCCGCGTTCAATTCGTCCGCTTTTTCAATCAGTTGCTTGCAGAACCGCTTCGTGCTGACGCCGGCTTTGTCGCCGCCAACCAGCAGGATGCCACTTCGGCCGGGGTCGAACGCAAAGGCGATTCGCAGCACCTTGCCGGCCGTGCTCGCCCGAAGCTCCTTCATGTTCGCGTACTTCGAGTCGTTGAGCGTATCGGCGTGCGGCCGGCGAAGACCCGGCCCAAGCAATTTCAACAGGTCCACTTTGGCAATGACCTCAGCCTGGGCGTCGTCGTCCAGATCGGCGAACCACTCGTCAAAGACGTCGGTCGTTTCCACCAGCCACATTATCTGATTATAGCTTATAGGCTATTTCTGTCAATAGCCCTCAGACCGTCCCGCGCGGGGCTGTCGCTTCGGATTCGCGGGAAGCTATTGACAACGCCGGGGGACGCGACGAAGCTAAACGTCGCTGTGCAGCCGTTGTGGGGTTTTGTTGACAACGATAGAGGCACGGAACTTGTCGATTGGCGCGCCCGATGAAGACGATATCCTTTGTCCCCAGCGACGGCGAAAACGTCCTATGGGACCGGCTTGCACCGCCTTTCAAAGGAGCATCCGCCTTGCGGATCGCGTCGGCGTTTCTCGGTGCTGGAGACGAAATCGTTTCCTGGGTCGGCCAGAACCCCAAAAGACGCGTTGAGATTATCGTTCGGCTTGAGTATCCGACCAATCCCGACTCGGTTGCCTCGCTGCTTAATCATCCCCAGGTGTCCATCCGTGCAGCCGACCCCGCACGGACGCCGTTCCATGAAAAACTGTTTTTGGCAATCGATTCGGCCGGCGAGCCCGTTGGGGCGTACATCGGCTCGGCAAACTGGACCCAAGGCGGCTTGAGGAAAAATCGTGAGGCCGGCGTTTGGGTTTCGGAGCAAGGGGTCCTTCGGGAGATGGCCGCGCACTTTTCGGTTGAATATCAAGTCGCGCGAAAGATTTCGGAGCAAATGCTGGCGGAACTACGCGCGGACTTCCTTTGGCAGGAAAGCCACGGGAAACGGCCGAGCAAGGATCGGGGCACGCTTGTCTCGTCTTGGCGGGCTCTGGGAGCGGCGCGCGATGGGCGTTTCCTGCTCAAGCAGGGTGGCGTTAGCACGGATCCCTTTGTGGAAGGCCGGGATGAACTCTGCGAGCGCGTACGAAACCACAGTTCACAAACCTTCGGCGAGATTCCCTCGACCATTGAGGAGGGCATGGGCATTATCGTCTCCTTGATTGCCCGACGACGCGACGGCTCGCCAGATCGGGTAATCTACGGGAGAGGCAGAATAGCGGGAATCGACCGCGAACGTTGGCGGCTGCCCGACCGATACCTGGATGCGCTTGCTCGCAAGGGGCTCGATCCAAAGAAAATCAAGCACGTGAGACGGTGGCCGGATATACTCTGGCTAGATCCGGCGGAATACATCAACTATTCGCGGGGATTCAAGCGGTTCTTGTGGTTAAGCGACTACTTGGACGATCCCTCTTTCCAACTCGGGTTCCGGTGGATTCCGGCCGATGCCGGGAATGCATGTAACAAGGCGCTCGACGAGCACACGGACAAGTTCGGCCTCTTGCCAGTCGACCGCCAGGGCATCTGGTGGAACCGATACCTCGGAATTCAGCCCGGCGACCCTTTATTCATGACAAAGGCGCGAATCGAAGAGATGAATTTGGCACGGGGATGAACCGGGGACGCGGTTGGCATTGGTGCGTTGGGTTATGCTCCACCCTTTGCGGGAAGCAAGAATCTTCGCGACACTCAGTCCGGCGTAAAGATAGAATTCCTGGTAACCGGTCCGTTTCCCGGCGACGGGAAGCCCAAGCCGGTTTCGTTTCCCGCCCCTGCCAGCGTGGCCGTGGAGAGGTAATTCGGACAAGCCCATCAAAGAAGCCCACCGTGCAGGCGGCCAAACGTGCGAGCCAGCATGATTGCTATGACGAGCACGCCGAGGCCGAAGGGGACCGCGTGCCTTGTCTGCCGCAGCTCGAAATTCCCCGTGCGGCAGAGCAGCAAGTAAGCCAGCAAGAGATTAAATGCGGCCCAAAGCACGTTCACCGTGGACGACGACAACCCCTCGCCGGGCGGCGACGCGAACGGCGTTTGGAACGGGCTTCCCGAGAGTCCGGCGACCAGATGAGGGACGCTGTTGATAAGGAAGGCACCGCCGAAGAAGTAGGCGATGAAGTGATACCAGCGCATTTCGGCCACGATCGAGTTCTCCGTGTTCTTCCTGGTTCGTTGGCCTTGCGGCCGAGACGAGGACGGCAATAATCTTACCACGACCTCTGCCAATGTCGAGGGGCGGCTTCGTTTCTCCGCTGGCAGATTGCGTCCGAGGTGCAGTAGGTCTGCACCGTAACCGTTCACGGGCGGGAACGAAGGGGACGGGTCCATGTTTTCGGACGACGCCGAAGTTGCAAATCGCGCCGATTGGCCGAAAAATGGACCAGTCCCCGCCCGCCCCGTGAACGGTTACGTCTGCACCTGCCCATTCTTTCCTATTCGCAAGCTTTGTCGATATCGAGAGAGACAAACTGAATCAGTTGGGCGTCGGTCATCTCGGTGAGCATTTTTTCGGCGCCGCCTTCCAGCAGATCGGCGGCCAATTGGGTCTTTTCTTCGATCAAGGCGTCGATTTTTTCCTCGACGGTCCCCCGGCACACGAACTTGTGGACCAACACGTTGTGCCGTTGGCCGATGCGAAAGGCGCGGTCGGTGGCCTGGTTCTCGACGGCCGGGTTCCACCAGCGGTCGAAATGGATCACGTGTGAGGCGGCCGTCAGGTTCAAGCCCGTGCCGCCGGCCTTGAGCGAAAGCACGAAATAGGGTGGACCATCGTCGCGCTGAAACTGGTCGACCAGTTGCTTCCGCCGGCCGATGGCCGTGCCGCCGTGCAGGACGAGACCGGCGCGGCCGAAGATCCGCGACAGGAAGCTCGAAAGTGGCTCGGCCATTTCGCGAAACTGCGTGAAGACCAGCGTTCTTTCCTGACGGGATGCGATCTCTTCGCAAAGCTCGGCCAACCGCGAGAACTTGCCGCTTTCCCGAGGATCGAACTGCCCGTCGCCCAATAGTTGGCTCGGATGATTGCACAACTGTTTGAATCGCATCAAGTAAGCCAGGACGAGGCCACGTCGTTGCATGCCGTCGAGACCTTTGAGCGACTCGGTCAGTTCTCCAACCAGCTTGGCGTAGAGGGCTGCCTGACGCTTGCCCAGGCCGCAGAAGGCGCGGACTTCCGTCTTGTCAGGCAGGTCGGCAATGACCCGTTTGTCGGTCTTCAGCCGCCGGAGAATGTAGGGCTGTACCAGGGAGCGAAGCGGCGCATAACGGTTCTGTTGGCGGGCCTCCAAGGTCTTGGCGAATTTCTTGAACTTCTCCTGCGAACCGAGCAAGCCCGGACAGAGGAAATCAAAGAGCGACCACAGGTCGGAAAGCCGGTTTTCCACCGGCGTGCCCGTCAGCGCGATGCGTGCATCGGCCTTGAGACGCTTCACGGTCTTGGTCTGCCGCGCCGCCGGATTTTTGATAGCCTGCGCCTCGTCGAGCACGACCAGTCGCCAGCCGACCTCCAGCAGCCACGGTTGACGCGCGAGCATTCCGTAGGTGGTCAGGACGAGATCCGCATCTTGCAACGCCTGCGCCGGGTTGCCGGCCATCTGCTCCAACGACTCCTTGGGCGTTTCGGACGGATGAACGAAGCGGCCACGCAGCGCCGGGGTAAATCGGGCCATCTCCGCCTTCCAGTTCGCCAGCAGCGAGGCCGGCAAGACCAGCAGCGACGGTTTTCGCCCGGCTTTCCGCTTCAGCGTGACCAACAGGGCCAGCAACTGGATGGTCTTGCCTAGGCCCATATCGTCGGCCAGGCAGGCGCCCAACCCCAGGTTCGAGAGGAACCAGAGCCAGTTGACTCCGGTCGCTTGATAGGGGCGCAGGGTTGTCTTCAAATCGGCACCGGGCTGGGCCTGCTCCAGACTCTCCGGACTCCGCAAGTTCGCCAGCAATCCGCCAAGCCATTGGCCTGCCTGGACGAACGACCACTCGTGCTGCGGATCGCCCTGGTCGTCGGCGTCGGCAAGGTCCCGCGGGGCGCCGGCCAGCAGCCGCATTCCCTCGATGAACGACAGCCCCTCGTGGGACTGCGACTGGAGTTTCTTCCAATGCGTCAGGGCCTCAGTCAGCTTCTGGTGGTCCACTTCGACCCACTGGCCGCGGAGCAACACCAGCCCGTCGGCGGCGGCGAGCAGCTCGCGCCATTCGGCGTCGGAAAGCTCCTGGTCACCCAGGGCCAATTGCACGTTGAAGTCGAGCATGCCCTGCGTGTCGAACTTCTTCTGCCGCTTGCTGCCGATGGTCACGCCCACGCGCGGGCGCGGACGCTTTTTCCACCAGTCGGGCAGCCGCACCAGTACGCCGCTCTCCTCGAAGACCGGCACCGCCTTGAGGAAGCGGTACGCCTGCACGGGCGTCCATGCCAGCGGTTGGTAGATGTCGCCCGAGGCGACCAACTCCTTGACCAGCGGGCTGGTTTGCGAGGCCAGGTGAACGGGCGAGAGCAGTTTGACCAGCGTTCTTTTGTCCTTGGCGCCGGCGTACTGCTGGAGGGCCTTGCTGAGCGGTTGATACTGGATGCGCGCCCCGCTGCCGAGGCTCGGTGCGTAGGTGGTCAGAAAGGCGAAGGGGTAGTCCGGGTCGCGGCGATTTTCCGCCAGATGGAAACAGACCCGCCCCACTTGATGCCAAAGCGGGGCCTGCACCTTCAAAAAATCGGCTAACTTCTGGCCGGAGGATGCCAACCGGCCGCGTACCCAAGCGTCCAAGTCGTTCCAGACGTCCGCCAGCGCAGTTTCACTGAGGTACTCGGCGCCCGACATCGGCGGAACACTCAACAGCAACGTGCTCAGTTCCGTCGTTGCGGGCGGCGGGATCGCCGCGAGTTGAAGATCGGCGTTTTCCGGAGTATGGCAAAGGTCCGTCAAGTACCGTGCGGCCAAATCGCGCCAATAGGCCAGGGACGGCGCCAGGGGGGCTTCAAACCGCTCGCTGGCCAGCGCAAAGAGCCCTTCCGCCTGGCTAGAGGCAAAGGCATTGATCAGCCGCTTCATGCGTCCGTCCGAAGGCGCGTCTGGCGAACCGGCGGGCAGTTCGGCGGTGGACTCGACCGCAGTAAGGTGACCTGAAGGTGTAAAGGCCAGTTCGACGGTCATGGGCTGATTTCTCGTCGTCACGGGGAAGAGGGGGGCAGGTCCATGTTTTCGGACGACGTCGTACTTGGAAACAGCGCGGATTGGCCGAAAAATGGACCAGTCCCCGACTTTGCAGTTCTCCTGCCGCCGTTGCTGCCGCGTGCCGGAAGTTTCGTCGAGCGCACTAAACCGAACAATATACACCGTGCGCAGGCTCGACCGCCAGAGCGCGCGCCCAAGAGAACGTAACCGTTCACGGGGCGGGGAAGAGGGGGACAGGTCCATGTTTTCGGACGACG
>CAYYBU010000137.1:0-6895 GCA_964469945.1 uncultured Planctomycetaceae bacterium | reverse complement strand
CATCGACGACATCCGCGCCTTGCTCAGCGCCGGCTGCGACAAGGTTTCCATCAACTCGGCCGCCTGCCGCAACCCGGACTTCGTCGGCCAGGCGGCGCGGCGTTTCGGCAGCCAGTGCATCGTGGTCAACATCGACCCCAAGCGCGTGCAAAAAGAAGGCCGCGAGTTCTGGGAAGTCCACATCAACGGCGGCCGCATCGGCACCGGCCGGGAAGCGGTCGCCTGGGCCCGCGAAGTCGAGCAGTTGGGGGCGGGCGAGATCGTGCTGACCTCCATGGATGCCGACGGCACCAAAGACGGTTACGATTTGGAGATCACCCGGGCGGTCAGCGACGCGGTTTCGATTCCGGTGGTCGCCAGCGGCGGCGCCGGTTGTCCGGCGCACCTGGCCGATGCGATTCTGCTGGGCGGGGCCGAGGCCGCCTTGGCCGCCAGCATCTTCCATTTCGGCGAGTATACGATCCGCCAGACGAAAGAAGTGATGCGCGATCGCGGCGTCCCGGTACGATTGTGAGGGAACTCATGGCCATAGCAAGCGAACCAGACCGCGAGGGAACTCTCGGCAAGGAAAACGAAATCGAGATCGACAAGCTCTTCCGCGCCTTGGTGAAGCTGGAAGGGAGCGATCTGCATTTGAAGGTGGGCTGCCCGCCGTTCGTGCGCGTCCGCGGCTCGCTGCTGCCGCTGAACCGGGGACCGATCGCCGCGGACGAAATGGCCCGCCTGATCCAGCCCATCGTCGATCGCGACCAGCGCCGGCAGCGCATCCTGGCCGAGGACGGCGGCGTCGACTTCGCCTATGCGCTGCAGATCGAAGACAAGCGCTGGCGGTTCCGCGTCAACGTCTTGCAGCAGATGGGGCAACTCGGCCTGGTGGCCCGGCGGGTGAACAACGTCATCCCCGATTTCAACTCCCTGCACTTGCCCCCGTCGCTGGAAGGCCTCTGCCGCTTCAGCCAGGGGATGGTCCTGCTGGCGGGCGTGACCGGTTCGGGCAAGAGCACTACCATCGCCTCGATGCTGGACTGGATCAACCACAACTTCCGCAAGCACGTGCTCACGCTGGAAGACCCCATCGAATTCACCTTCACCGACGACAAGTGCCTGATCAACCAGCGCGAGATCGGCATGGACGTCAAGGACTTCATGACCGGCATGAAGCACGCGGTGCGCGAGGATCCGGACATCATCCTGGTGGGCGAGATGCGCGACCGCGAGACCTTCGAGACGGCCATCCAGGCGGCCGAAACGGGGCACCTGGTGTTCGGCACGATCCATGCCTCGACCGCCGCCAGCACCGTTGGCCGCATCCTCGATCTGTTTCCGCAGTCGATGCACTCGGCCATTCGCAGCGCGTTGGTGTTCAACATGAAGGCCATTATCGCCCAGAAGCTGCTGCCCTCGATCAAGGAGGGCGTGGGCCGCGTTCCCGCCTGCGAGATCATGACCTTCTCGCCCACGGTCCGCAAACTGATCCTGGACGCTCAGGACGAGAAACTGAGCGACGCCGTCCGCATCGGCAAGGAGGAAGGCATGCAGGATTTCACCATGAGTCTGCGCGAGCTGGTCGAAGGATCGATGATCGACCGGGCAACGGCCTTCGAGGTGGCCCCCAACCCCGAGGCCCTCAAGATGGCGCTGAAAGGCATCGAAGTCCGCGCTTCGGGAATCCTGTAGAGGACGGCGGAAAAGACGTTAGCCACCGATGAACACGGATCGAACACGGATTAAATGAAGCTGAAGACAGAAGGTTGAGTTGGAATGACCTGTTTACTGAAAAATAAGGCCCCGACTCTTGCAAAGTGCTGTGAGGGCCATGCAGATGGTCTCCCTCTCCCTTCGGGAGAGGGCCGGGGTGAGGGTTTGCTGCGAAAGGCCGGCAAGAGCGACAGTCGACCATCGTTCAGATTCGCCCTCACCCTAACCCTCTCCCGCAGGGAGAGGGGACCTTGTTTCGGTATTTTGCAAGAGTCCCGTAGAATCCGCGTTTCCACCGTGGCCAAGTCCCCGAGGGTTCATCCCCGGTGTTTGCTCCTGCCGGTGACCGCGGCGACGATCGCGCTGGGCGCCGCGCCGCTGCTGGCCGCCGACGCGGCCGCCGCCGCGGCCGATTGGCGCGGGCCGGGATCGTACCTCAGTGTGACGAAGATCCTCGCCTGCTGGCTGCTGTTCCTCGCCTGGGTTCGCACGACCGACTGGGTCAACCGCGACACCCAGGCGATGAATCTGAATCACCTGCGTTGGAACCCCATCGTGTTCGGGAGCTTCCTGGCGTGCGGGATGCTCTTCTGGCTGATCCCCTCGTTCTGGGTCGGCTATCCGCTGCTGCTGATCGGCTACCTCGCGCCGCTGATCGCTTATGTGGTCGTCCGCAACAAGCAGGTCCACGACAGCGACAAGGTGTTCACGGCCGACCACCTGCGCTGGACGATGGCGCAATGGCTGGGCAAGGTGGGGATCAAGATTTCCGCCGAGAAGGCGGACCCCAACGCCAGCGGCGCGCCGGTGAGCCTGTTCGCCCGCGGCGGCTCCGACGACCGCACCAACGCCGCCCGCTTGCTGGCCGCCCGCCAATCGACCGGGCTGAAAGGGGCGCGGGAGCTCCTGGCCGACGCCTTGGCGACGCGGGCGTCGGCCGTGATGCTCGACTTCGGCCCGCAAGGCGTGGTGGTGCGCTACATGGTCGATGGCGTGTGGTTGCCGCGGGAAAGCCGCGAGCGCGAGGTCGCCGATCCGGCCCTGGAGGCGCTGAAGCTCCTCTGCGGCTTGAACCCGCAGGACCGCCAGCACCGCCAGGAAGGGCAGTTCGGTTTGGAGTATTCGATCATCAAGCACGCGGTCTTCGACAAGGTCGCGCGCAGCAAGGTGCAGTTCCAGGAGCGTCTGACCGCCGAGTTGACCAAGAAGTTGGCCGACGACGAAGAGTTGGGGCCCACGGAGCTGGAACAGCGCGTCAAGGCCGAGGTGGAAGAGCGCGTGCGCGAGAAGTTCGCCTCGCCCATCGGCCCCTGGACGCCGGTCGACAAGGCGCGGTTGCCCAAGCTGCAGGGCATCGAGCCGATCAATCCGCTCACCCAGTTGGAAGCGACCAAGTGCCAGGCCAGCATGGCCTCGCAGGGGACCCGCAGCGGCGAGCGCGTACTGATCCAGCTCGAGACGAAACCGGTCGGCTTGAAAACGCTCGCCGACTTGGGGATGCGCGAGAAGATGCAGGAGCAACTCGCGGAACTGTTGCAGCGTCCGCGGGGGTTCGTGCTCTTTTCCGCCATGCCCGGCGGCGGCCTGCGCACCACGATGGACGTGGCCATGCACGCCACGGACCGGTTTCTGCGCGAGTTCGCCACCGTCGAAGAGGCCACCAACCGCTACAAGGAAGTGGAGAACATCCCGGTCACGACCTACAAGACGGCCGACGGCGAGAGCCCGGCCAGCGTGCTGCCCAAGTTGTTCCACAACGAGCCGAACGTGGTGCTGGTGCGCGACCTGGTCGACGCCCAGACGGTCAGCCTGCTGTGCCGCGAGACCGTGGCCGCCGAGCGGCTCATGATCGGTTCCATCCGGGCGAAAGACGGCGCCGAGGCGTTGCTGCGGGTGTTGATGCTCAAGGTGCCGCCGCAGGAGTTTGCCGCGGTCGTAGCCGGCGTGTTGTGCCAGCGGCTGCTGCGGAAGCTCTGCGACAAGTGCAAGGAGCCCTACGCCCCCGCCCCCCAGGTCTTGCAGCAACTGGGCATTCCCGAGGGCCGCGTGCGGGCGTTTTACCGTCCCCGTCAGCCTAAGGCGGAGGAAGAGAAGCAAGAGGTGTGCGCCGAGTGCGGCGGCATCGGCTACAGGGGCCAGACCGCCATCTTTGAATTGATCGTGGTGGACGACGCCCTCCGCAAGGTGTTGGCCACCACGCCGAAACTGGACCTGGTCCGGCAAGCCGCGCGCAAGGCGGGCATGCGCAGCTTGCAGGAGGAGGGCATTTTGCTGGTCGCCCGCGGCGCGACCTCGTTGCCCGAACTGATGCGCGTCATGAAACAATAAAGTAGCACACCACACGCCGTGTGCGGTCATTTTCCTTTACGAGCCCTTACCATGAGCTTCGTCCTCTCCCTGATCCTGCTGGCCATCTTCGCCGGCTGCATTGGCTTTCTCTTCCCCGAAGGGATGTGGGGCAACGCCGTCCGCCTGGTCAACGTCATCCTGGCCGCCCTGGTGGCCACCAACTTCTTCGAGCCGCTGGCCGGCAAACTCGACGCCTGGCAGCCGAGCTATAGCTACTGCTGGGATTTCCTCGCCCTGTGGGGACTGTTCGGCGTTACCGTCGTGGTGCTGCGCACGGTGACCGATCGCATCTCCCGCGTCAAGGTGCGGTTCCTCAAGATCATCGACCAGATCGGCAGCGCCTTCTTCGCCGCGCTGATCGGCTGGGTGCTGGTCGGCTTCACCTTGATCACGCTGCACACCGCGCCGCTGGGGAAGACCTTCTTCTTCGGCGCCTTCCAATCGAGCGAAGCGATGTTCTTCGGCATGGCGGCTCCCGACCGCGAGTGGTTGGGCTTCATGGAACACATGTCGCGTGGCCCCCTGTGCCATTCCGCCACCGCGGAACAGTCGCAGGCGGAAGCCTTTGTTTTCTGCCCGCGCACCACGAATTTCATCGCCAATTACGACATCCGCCGCCAAGCGGTGGAAGACCACGTGAAGCTGACGGGTACGATCCGCCTAGGTGAAGTAGAAAAGCCGGTCGCGCCGGCTGCGCCCCCGCCCCCGGCAGTTCCACCGGCGCCCAAGTAGAATGTAGGGTGGGACGAGCGCAGCGAAGGCCCACCATCCTTGCCGACCCCAATGGTGGGCCTTCGCTGTGGCTAGCGATGCCAGAACCCGACGCCCCCTTCCACCTTTCCGACGTTCAAGACGCCGACGTGGCGCAGTATCACGCCGTGAACATCCTGGCCGTGGCCGGGTTGATTCTCGGTTTCTTGTCGGCGGCGGCGCTGTCCGATCCGCTGCTGTGGAGCGTGCCCATCGTCGGTGTGGTGGTCTGCGCCTTGGCGCTGCGGCAGATTGCACGAAATTCCTCGGTCCTGGGCGGCCGCCGCTTGGCCCAGGCCGGACTGCTGCTCTGCGTGGCGTTGGGCACCGCGGCGCCGGTCGATTGGTACCTCTATCGCCGCATGATTCGCAACGAGGCCCGGCAGTTCGCCGCCTCGTGGTTCGAGTATCTCGAGAACGACGCCCCGCAAAAGGCCTATCAATTGGCGATGTTCCCCAAGTTTCGTCAACCGCTGGACGACAAACTATGGGATTATTACCGGCATAATTCCGGCAAGCGCAAGCAGTTGGAGGCTTATGTCGAAGCCCCGCTGTTGCGGACGCTGCTGGCCCTGGGACCGAAGGCCGACGTCCGCTACTACGGCAGCGGCGGTCAGGCGGTAACCGAGGAAGCCGAGACGGTCGATTTGATCTATGCCATCAGCTACGACACGCCGGAGGGGACGAAAACCTTCTTCGCCAACTTGGGCCTGGAACGTTCCAAGCCCGAGCCGGGCCACGCCAATTGGCGTCTGGCCCACGCCGAAGCCGGTTTTCGTCCCGCTGGCTGGTAATGCCGGGCGCCACTGCTGGCTTGTCCAGCAGTGGCACCCGCAAAA
Organism: uncultured Planctomycetaceae bacterium; assembly: GCA_964469945.1. Lineage (GTDB taxonomy): Bacteria > Planctomycetota > Planctomycetia > Pirellulales > Thermoguttaceae > CAYYBU01. The sequence continues at coordinate 1,259 of CAYYBU010000137.1, read as the reverse complement.
GGATACCGTCCCATTTGAGTGAATCACTACACCGCCAGGCACATGCCGCGTGCCTGTTGTAATTCTTGCGATAGTTGTCGATTTTTTGCCTTCCCTCCAGTGAGATAGCTACGATGAAACCCTATTGGTTGCTTGTTTTCCTATCGGCTCTTGCGCCGCTGGCCACCGCCGCTGCGAAAGACGAGTCCGCGAAGCCGCTCGGCAGCGGCATCGAGCGGGCCAATTTCGACCCGACGGTGCGTTTCCAGGACGATCTCTACCGGGCGGTCAACGGCACCTGGCTGGCCAAGACCAAGATTCCCGCCGACCGCGCCGATTACGGCGCCTTCACGGTGCTGGCCGAACAGGCCGAAAAGGACGTCCGCGCCATCATCGAGAGCTGCGCCAGTGCCGGTGCGAATGCCACGGACACGGAAAAGAAGGTCGGAGACCTGTACGCCTCGTACATGGATGAGGCGCGGGCCGAGCAGCTTGGCATCGCGCCCATCGCCGGCACGCTGGCGGCCATCGACCGGATCGACAGCAAGGCCGGCCTGGTGCGGATGCTGGCCGAGTTGGAGCGGATCGGCGTCAGCGGCATGGTGGACTGCTCGATCAATCCCGACGCCAAGCAATCCGACCGGTATATCGTGCATCTTTCGCAGGCCGGCCTCGGACTGCCGGACCGCGACTACTACTTGGACGCCAAGTACAAGGAGAAGCTGGCGGCCTACGAGGCGCACGTGGCGCGGAGCCTGGCGCTGTGCGGCATCGACGAAGCGCCCCGCGCCGCCGCGGAAATCGTGGCCTTCGAGACGCGGCTGGCCAAGGCCCAGTGGACGAAGGTGGCCAACCGCGACAACATCAAGACCTACAACAAGCGCAGTCGCGCGGAGTTGGTTCGGCTGGCGCCCGGCTTCGACTGGAACTTGTACCTCGATGCGGTCGGCGCCGGCACGGCGAAAGAGCTGATCGTCGCGCAGCCCTCGTACTTCACGGCCGCCGCCGCCATGACGGACGCGGCGCCGCTGGGAATCTGGCGGACCTGGTTGAAGTGGAAGGTGATCGAGGCGCACGCCAGCCTGCTGAACCGGGCGTTGGTGGAGGAGGACTTCGCCTTTTACGGCCGCACGCTGCGCGGTATTCCCGAGGATCGCCCGCGCTGGAAGCGGGCCGTTGCCGCCGTCGAGGGCAGCATGGGCGAGGCGGTGGGCAAGCTGTACGTGGCCCGGTATTTCCCGCCCGACGCCAAGCAACGGATGGAGGCGCTGGTCAAGAAC